>JBBSIX010000314.1:0-3541 GCA_038231875.1 Chloroflexia bacterium
GAGGATGAGCGTAACCAGTTGGGGTTGCACTCGTTGTTCTGCATAGTGCTGTGGGTAGTCGCCAGCCTACTCCCTTGCCGGAATTTCCCACAAGTGATGCAACTCTGCACCCTCCGTCTGCGTATATAAAATTGTAAGCAGGGAAAACCTGTAGATAAAGAGGAAAGACGGAGAAAATACTATGAACAGCAATCCTTCCAGCCCAGGCGCAACCCCGCAGCCGGGCGGCAACGACCCAAACGCCACACGATACTTCCAGCCAGGTGAGGGCAACGTGCCCCCACCCGCCGAAACTTCGCGGCCCGAAACGCCCCGGCAGGAGACGCCCACTCAGGCTGCATATGATTACCCCTACCCCAACAACCCTGCGCCGCCCCAGGCATCTGCACCCCCACCACCCTATGCGTCTATGCCCAATGTGCAGCCCGGCCACCCCTTCCACCCCTCGGCGGACCGGCACGACCGCGACCGCACAGCCCTGGGCTTTATCCTGATAGCGGGTGGGGTGCTGTTCCTACTCAGCCAATTGGCATCGTTCGGCAGCTTCGGCAATCTCGTGCCACTCTTGATAGGCGGCGGCTTCCTGTACGCCTACTTCAGCACCAAGCCCGGCTACCGCGTCGGCTTTCTCATCCCAGGCGCGATCCTCACCGGCATCGGCGTGGGCGAGCTGCTTGAGCATTTTGCCCCCTTCCGGCTGGGCGGCGACATCTCGGCCCTGACGCTAGGCATCGGATTTTGCGCCATCTGGTTCTTCGAGCGTAAACATTGGTGGGCCCTCATACCCGGCGGCATCTTGGTGCTGTCCGGCCTCTCCACTATGTATGTAATAGGCAGCCTCTGGCCGCTCGCACTGATCGCCATCGGTGTCTACTTGCTTTACGGTCAGTCAAGACGTAAGGTGTAATGGGAGTGTTGAGTGTAAACCCTCACAGGCCGCTACACTGGCATGAGCCTTGCTTCCGCATAACACGGCGGGCGGTTTGCCCGCGCAAAGACTTAGCACAGGAGGCCCACAATGGGTAACGACGAGATGGGCGGGCAGCAGCCCGGCACCAATATTGAGGATTACGGCAGCAGCGACTCCGCAGGCGGCTCAGGAACGATGAGCGGCTTAGGCTCGGCAGACTCGGCAGGCGAACGTGGTACTCCCAGTGGTGGGAACGTCGCCGCAACTGGCGGTAAGTATAGCGGCGGCACCACAGGCGTCGGCGACACCAGCGCCGGCAACGAAGGCGAGTACTTCGGCGAGTTCGAGGACACCGGCACAGGTGTGGACCTCACCGAAGAGATGGAGAACACCGACGTGAGGACCGGCCTCGTCAAAGGCGGCGAAGAAGGTGCGTCCGGCGTAGCCGGCCCCGGCCAGTACGGTGGCGAAGCGGGTAGCCTCGGCGAAACTCAGTAAGTCGGTAGCGGAAGATTCAGCAGACAAAAAGGGTGGACGCTTTGGCCCACCCTTTTGCCCATTAAGCCATCCCGACCCGGCTCACCCCTGAGCCGCGAACAACCGGTAGTCTATATCGGGGAAAAGGTTGTCGCGCTCGCCGTATTCGCGGGCCAAGCTCGCGGCGGTTTCTGCGCTCCCCTCGCCAGCCCCTTCTACTGCATCGGCCAGAGCGTTGAAGCGATTAACATGCTCCATAAAGCGGTCGGTGGCATACTGTCGAGCCTGGCCGGTGGTGTACAGGAACTCCCAGTCGCTCGCTTGCAGCAGCACAAGCTCGCGGGCCGCCTGATTAAGCGCCACCTCTAGATCGCCCTCAGCATCCGCGTTGCCGGCCACCAACTCTTCCATACGGCCTTCGGCGGCATGCACTGCCTCCCACATCCAGGCGGTGTCGGGATTTATCCAGGTGATGTGTGTGCCCTCGTGCCCCCAGGAGCTTTCGGGCAGGTCAATCGCAAGCTCCGCCGGGTGCGCTTCCAGCCATTCAGAGACGGTCGCCTGCTCTATCTTGTCGTTGGCCGCCAGGCGGGTAAGCACCTCTTTGAGGAAAAGCACCCCCTCGAACCACCAGTGCCCGAACAGCTCGGTGTCATAAGCCGAGGCGATAAAGCCCGGTTTGCCGCCCTGCTTGACGTTGTACCAGCGCAACTGCTCCTCCAGGAGCGCCACAAAGTGGTCGGCGTGCAGGCCAATCTGCTTGCCGGCGCGGTAGGGGTCGTAGGGTTGCTTGTAGGCCAGGTCGGCCTTGTTGTCGGTAACGCGCCAGTACTGGAAGCCGTGCTGCTCGTCTTTGCGGTGGAATTCGCGGTACTCGCCGTCGCCCGGATAGCCGAACTGCGCGGACCACACCTGCTCGCCCACCGCGCGGTTGCGGCCTATCACCGCCACCTCGGATTGCCCAACAAAGTACGGCCTGAACGTGCCTCCCACCTGCCAGGCGGCCTCCTTGGCCTCAAGCGGCACTATTCGCCGCTCGGTGACAAAGCCTGCGCTGCCGTACTCCATTAGCTCGATTGTCTGCGCGGCCTGCTCGTAGATAGCGGGCACAAGCTCCACCCGACGAGGCCGCTCCTCCATTACCTCCCTCGTCTCCAACCGCGACGCGCCCAGCACACGGCTCCCCTCGACCGCGCCGCTCTCGCTGAAAAACAAGTCCAGGCCGCAGCTTTGCAACCAGCTTTCGATGCCGGGCCGCTCATAGTGCGTACCGTCGGGGGCGGTGGCAACATAGGAGGGGCGATAGGCGCATTCGGGCAACCAGATAGCGCGCGGCTCCCTGCCGAAGTGCCTTGTGCTTGCCCTCTTGCCTATCTCAAGTTGGGCCTTAATTGTCGAGTCCCGTGACATAAGCGGCAAGTAAGGGTGGGTGGCCGCCGAAGTGAGTATCTCAATCGCCCCAGCCTCCTGCAACCGCCGGAACCCTCCCACTATGTCCCGCTCGAAGCGTCGCCGGAAGGTATCGAGCACGTGATTGTACCAGTCCAGGTAGTAGTGCGACAGGTACAGAAAGTGGCTTTCGCCGCTCTTCTCGAATCGCTTTACATCACTGGTAGCGGCCTCGATTTCTCCCTGCAAGTACGTCTCAAAATTGGCGATAATGAGGGGGTCGGCCAACTGCTCGGCCAACACCGGCGTAATGCCCAGGGTCACTTTGGCCGTGATGCCGGCCTCGTACAGGTCGGTAAGCGCCTCCAATCGAGGCACATACGACTCGGCCATCACCTCATGCAAGTTCTCCTCTCCATGAGGCCACTTGCCCGCCCCGCGATAAAACGGCATATGCGAATGCAACACAAAGGTAAAACCACCCAGCTTCATAACTACCCCCAACAATTAGGAATTAGAGACTGCCTCGGCCTGCCCCAGGCTCATAATCAACATAATGTCGTTGACGTTGGTGCCGGTCGGCCCGGTGACGATAGCATCGCCCGTCGCCGATAAGTACGTATAGCTATCGTTATCGGCGAGTGCGGCATGCGCGTCGAGTCCCAAGGCTTCTCCTCTAGCAACGGTCGTGCCGTCAACTATGGCCCCTGCCCCCGGCGACTGCCCGTCCCCGCCGTCGGTGGCAAGCGAGGCCACCAGCAGGCC
>JBBSIX010000315.1:0-3526 GCA_038231875.1 Chloroflexia bacterium
AACTGATTCTTCAGTTCTTGCTTCGCAATTCAGGCTCCTCTGAAAATAGAGGGTAGGGGCACGGCGCGCCGTGCCCCTACGGGCGCGCACATTTTCATTGTCGGTTGTGGCATGAGGGCCATGATTACTCGGAATGATAAAGTGTAGTATGGCAGTGTTTGCCCGATATGGCAGCCCAGCGTAGGGGGATCACCAGGTCGTTCGCCTCGATGGGCGTGAGGTTGGCCCAAAAGGGGCGGGGAAAGGGATTTTAAGTTTATGTGAGGATTGGGGAGGCATCGGGGAGGGGGGAGGTACTGCATGGCGAGGAAGGTGGGTAGGAACAAGGGGGAGGACGCGGGCATGTCGCTGGCCGAGGAGATCAGGGGGCTGAGGGAAGCGCTTCGGCAGGCGCGGGAGCGGATGCAAAGTGGGCTGGACGATGCGGAAGTGGCGAGAATGGGCACGCTGGTGGCGCGCTTGAGCGACTCTCTTGGCAGGGCGTTGCTGGCGCAAGGCAAGCTGCTGGGCGAGGGCGACCGCTCGGCATGGCTGCGGGCCGAGACCGACCGGCTGCTGCGGGAGATGGGGTTGGGGGAGTAACGTGAGGAGGGGAGTGAGATGGTTGTGAGGGGTGAGGTAAGGCGGTGGGCGGGGCACGAGCCGCCTGGCGAGGAGCGGGCGGTGGACGATAGGCCGAGGTCGGTGTACGAGATGCTGACGCGGCGGATGTTGGAGGAGTTGCGGGAGGACGTGGCCGAGGTGAAGGGGCGGGTGAACACGCTGCTGTGGCTGGTGGCGGGGGCAATTGTAGTGGATTTGGTCAGCAAGGTGGTGAAATAAGCCGGGATTGCACAGCCGGAAGGGGAGCTATGAGCAGGACGCGGGCGCTGTTGGAGGACGTGGGAGAGTTTTCAAGGGCGGTTTGGCCTCAGTGGGGGATGCGCGAGTACCAGAGGCGGGTGGCGATGGAGATCGTGGGGTCGGCGCTCAGGGGAGAGGGGCGGCAGTTCGCGGTGGTGTTTGCGCGGCAGTCGGGCAAGGATGAGATGCTGGCGCAGTTGGAGGCGTTTCTGCTTTGCCGCTACAGGCTGCGGGGCGGGTCGCTGGTGGTGGTCAATCCTACTTTGCGCCCACAAGGTCTTATCAGCAGGCGGCGGCTATTGGAGAGGTTGCGTTCGCCCTTTGTAGGGCAGGTACACAGCGACGGCAATGCGCTGGCGGTGGGCCGGGCGATTTGCAGCTTCCTGTCGGCGGGGCCGACGGCGCAGGCGCGGGGCGAAACGGCTTCGCTGCTGTTGGCGTGCAACGAGGCGCAGGACGTTGGGCCGGGGCGGTGGGACGCGGTGTTCGACCCGATGGGGGCAGCGGCGCACGCCACCCAGGTTTTTTCGGGCACGACCTGGACTTCGCGCACTTTGCTGGCTCGGCAGACGGCCTACCTTGCCGAGTTGGAGCGCAAGGACGGCAAGCGGCGAGTGTTCAAGGTGGGGTGGGAGGAGGTAGCCCACGATGTGCCGGAGTACGGCAGGCAGGTGCGGGCGCGCATCGCCCAGTTCGGCAGGGAGCACCCTTTCATTCGCACCGAGTATTTCCTTGAGGAGTTGGACGCTGAGGGCAGGCTGTTCGGTCCGGCCCGCCGAGCGCAGATGCGCGGGGACCAACCACGCCAACGCTCGGCCACGCCCGGCAAGCTGTACGCCATGCTGCTGGACGTGGCGGGGGCCGAGGAGGGCGCGGAGTTCGGAGCGCAGGGGCCGGAAGCGGCGACCATGCAAACTCGCCGCGACGCAACGGCCTTAACGGTGGTGGAGGTAGACTCGGCGGGGCTGGACGACGCGACGGTGCGGGGGCCGCGCTACAGGGTGGTGGACCGGCGGCTGTGGGTGGGCACGCCTCACCCTCAACTGTACCAAACGGTGGTGGACCTGGCGCGCAATGTCTGGGGGGCACAGCGCCTGGTGGTGGACGCAACGGGGGTGGGCGCGGGGCTGGCGGGGTTCCTGGAGCGGGCGCTGCCGGGGCGGGTGACGCCGTTTGTCTTTACGAGCGCAAGCAAGTCGCAATTGGGGTGGGATTTTGTGGGGTTGGTGGAAAGTGGGCGGTACAAGGAGTACGCGGAGGACGGGGAGGCCGACACGGGCCTGTTCCGGCGACAGGTGGAGGAGTGCGAGGCGCAGGTGAGCGAGGGGCCAGGCAAGCCGTTGCGTTGGGGCGTGGCGAGCCGCCTGCTGCACGACGACCTGGTGGTGAGTGCAGCCCTGTGCGCGGTGCTCGACAGGGTGGACTGGCGGCCCAGGGTGGCTAGGGGGCGGTAGAGGGCAAGG
Organism: Chloroflexia bacterium; assembly: GCA_038231875.1. Lineage (GTDB taxonomy): Bacteria > Chloroflexota > Chloroflexia > QHBQ01 > JADMIH01 > JADMIH01. The sequence goes on from JBBSIX010000315.1 coordinate 2,307, forward strand.
GCGACAGTAGCTTCTCGCTTAAGCTTGCTACGAAGGTGAAGTTTACGCGCCGCTATACTTTTGGTGACTACCCACATCTCAAGCGGTACTTGATAACTCTGCCGGCAGGCGAGACGTGCGCGTCCGTAGGGGCACGGCGCGCCGTGCCCCTACCCTATTTTCAGAGGAGATATGGGTAATCACCACGACCTTTGTTCTTGACAGCCCTGGTTCCCAGCATTATACTACGGCTCGTAACCGGCAGTTGTCATAAGTAGTCTATAATCAGGAAGTGAGAAAGCCATGCCACAACCTATAACCGACAACACCCTTTTCTACGGCGACAACCTCAAGATACTGCGCGAATACGTGCCGGACGCTTGCGTGGACCTTATCTATTTGGATCCGCCGTTCAACTCCAACCGCAACTACAACGTCTTGTTTCGGGACGAGAGCGGAAGCGAGTCGGAGGCGCAGATTACGGCCTTTGAGGATACTTGGCACTGGAACCAGGCCGCCGAACAGACTTACCACGACCTGGTGGGGGACGCGCCGCCCCGCGTGGCTGAGATGGTGGCCGCGCTGAGGCAGTTTGTGGGCACAAACCAGATGATGGCTTACCTGGTGATGATGGCTGCCCGCCTGGTGGAACTGCACCGCGTGCTTAAGCCTACCGGCAGCCTCTATCTGCACTGCGACCCGACGGCTAGCCATTATTTGAAGATTATCCTGGACACCCTTTTCGGCCCTGAACAGTTTAGGAACGAGATCATTTGGAAGCGCACAAGCGCTCACAGCGATACACGTCAAGGTGATGTCAAGCACGTGGGGCGCATACACGACATCATCCTGTTCTACACGAAAAGTAACGCTGCAACCCGCAATGAGATTTACCAGCCTTACAGTGAGCAGTACACAAGCAGTTTCTATCGCCACGTTGACGAGAGGGGTAGGCGCTATCGCCTAGACAACATTGCGGGACCGGGCGGAGCCTCAAAGGGCAATCCACAGTACGAGTTCTTGGGTGTCACTCGATATTGGCGATATAGCAAGGCACGTATGCAGGAGTTGTATGAACAGGGGCGTATCATCCAGACGAAAGAAGGTAATGTGCCGCAGTACAAGCGTTATCTTGATGAAATGCCAGGCGTATCTTTGCAGGATGTGTGGGACGATATACAGCCAGTTCAATCACAAGCTGCCGAGCGGATGGGCTACCCCACACAGAAGCCCTTGGCCCT
>JBBSIX010000316.1:0-3498 GCA_038231875.1 Chloroflexia bacterium
AGCCGCATCGCCACAGGCGACAATTTCTTCGCCTTCGACGCCGTAACCGGCACGCCCGCCTGGAGCGCCGACATCGGCTACAATCCGGGCAACTGCTTCCATGTGGGCCTGGGCACTACCTCAGCTATCTCCGGCACGGTGCTGACCGTCGGGGGCGGCGATGCGGCCTACTACGGGCTTGATGCCGACCTCGGCACGCTGCTGTGGCGACATGCACTCGATGTTGGGCCGAGCGGCTTCGCCTGGTCCTCTCCCCTAACGGCAAACGGTCGCACCTACTTCGGTGTGGCCTCCGACTGCGATAACCCATCGGTGCGGGGCGAAGTACGCGCCGTTGATTCAGCCGGCGGCGGCACGGTCGCCAACCAGTTCTTCGTCCCTGCCGACCAGCGAGGCGCCGGCGTCTGGAACTCCCCTGCCCTCAGCCCCGACGGCTCCAACCTTGTTCTAGTCACCGGCGAGGACTACGACGGCTACGACGGCCCTTACAACCGCGCCATCGTGTCGCTTGACCCCGTTACGCTCCAGATAAGGCAGTTCGATAAGCAGGGCACACCCGGCAACGATGGGGATTTCGGCACAACGCCGGTCTTCTTCAGCGATAACACGGGGCGTACCCTGGTGGGGGCGACCCACAAGTCGGGCATCTTCTACGCCTACGATGCCGGCAACATCGGCGCAGGCCCCATCTGGCAGAAAAACACCGGCGTGAGAATAGGCTCGCGTGCCGCCTACGACCCGACATTCGGCGATGGAGGCACGCTTTTCGTGGTGGACAGCCTATCGCAGTTGTACGTGCTCGACCCCGCTACCGGGCAGGAGCGGGTTCCGCCGTTCGACACCGGCATCAGCCAGGGCAACATGGCTATCGCCAACGGCATGATATTCTTCAATATGTACAGCCCATCCAACGTGCGAGGGGCCGTTAGGGTGCTCAATGAGGCCACAGGTGAGACTATCCGCTATCTCGTTCCCGGCCGGCAGGGGGCGATCAACGGCGGGCCTGTGGTCTCTCACGGCTTTGTCTATTGGCTGTCCGGCTCCTACCTGAACGCCTGGAGCTTGCCTGCGCCGGGCGCGGCGACACCCACAGTTACCTCCAACCCAACTATTACGCCTACACCGACAGCATGCACGCTCGCCTTTGAGGATGTGCCCACAGGCAGCCCGTTCTACCCTTACGTGCGCTGCCTCGCCTGCCGCAGCATCGTAGGTGGTTATCCTTGCGGCGGCACCGGGGAACCGTGCGTCGGCGGCAACGAGAGCTATTTCAGGCCGGGCAGTTCGGTCACGCGGGGGCAACTCAGCAAGATGGTCTCTATCTCAGCAGGCTTCACGGAAGACCCACGTGACCAGCGCTTCGAGGACGTACCGCCCGGCTCCACTTACTACGCCTGGATCAACAGGCTCAGCGGCCGGCTCATCGTGAGCGGCTATCGGTGTGGCAGCGTGCCCGAAGAACCATGCGTTGCAGGCTCGAATCTGCCCTACTTCCGAGTGAACAACAACGCCACCAGAGCGCAGCTGTCGAAGATCGTTTCCGAGGCGGCTGACTTTACCGGCACACCCACTGTGCAGACGTTCGCCGATGTGCCGCCTGATAGTACATTCTACGTCTGGATCGAGCGGCTGGCGGCCAGGGGGGTTATTTCGGGCTACCCGTGCGGCGGAGCTGGCGAGCCTTGCGACGACCTGCAAAGGGCATATTTTCGCCCCAACAACGAAGTAAGTCGGGGGCAGACCACCAAGATTATCTCCAACAGCTTCTTCCCCAGCTGCAATCCACAGGCAGCAAGGTAAGGCTCACAAGAGTGAGGCCGGCGGGGTTAGGTTTAAGGAGTTCGTGCCACGCTGGAGTATACTGTTCAGCGACACGGTACATAATGGTGATGTGTCCCCTTACAACACCCCGTAAATGTTCACACTTGGGGTGCAGGGGCGAAGCCCATGACGGGGGTATGGGGGTGTCCCCCATCTTTCCCTTCGTAATAGCTCCCCTCCCACACGTGGGAGGGGCATGAGCGTAGCGGGGGTGGTGGGTCTTGATAGGCCGAGAGGCTATTTCCTCAACCCCAAGTGTGAACACTTACAACACCCCTGATTTTTGACACCCCAGCAGCCCTGTGCTATCATCAAGTGTTGCCTGCCATCTCTTACTCTGTAGACACGGCAGGCCACGCAACCCGAGTTCGGCATTTATCTCAGGTCTTATCTCAACAATCTATCTATACTCATGTCGCCTATCCTTGCGCTTCGGTTCATAGGCATGCTGCTGTTTTCGGCGGCAGGGCTGATGCTGGGTTTGTGGTTGCTCCCAGCGAACGCCGCCAACTCTCCCGATAGCCTCGCGCCCCTGTTATGGCTGCCTCTGTTTGGCGCGCTGCTGGGCTTCATCGGTACGCCCTTCCTGACGGTCTATCCATTTCGTGCCGTGCGCCGGGGTGTGAGAACAATGTCGGGGTCCGACGTGGCTTCGGCTGCTTTCGGGCTGTTTGCGGGATTGGTGCTGGGCGCGCTGCTGGCGTGGCCCCTCAGCGCCCTGCCCGCTCCGTTGGGTCAATACGCCCCTACTTTGGGCACGTTGCTGCTGGCTTCCCTGGGCATATACACCGCCGTATCGCACAAGCGCGAACTCAGCGATGCTGTGTACTCCTTCCGGGCCGGCAGTACGCCGCCTTCCGAGCCTTCGCGGGTGTCGTTCAGCAGCGCCGGCGTATTATCCGGCAGGCTCCAGCAGGAGAGCCATGCCGATGCCGAGAAAATCCAGCTTGACAAATACTTGCTGGTAGACACAAGCGCCATCATAGACGGGCGCATCGCCGACATCAGCAAGACCGGCTTTGTGGACGGCACGCTGTTGGTGCCCCGCTTTGTGCTCAACGAGCTACAACATATAGCCGACTCGGCAGACCCCTTGCGGCGGGCACGGGGGCGGCGCGGGCTCGATATGCTCAACCGCTTGCAAAAAGAGGCGGTCGTGCCTATCCAGATAAGCGAAGTAGACGCCGACGACGTGCCCGATGTAGACGGCAAGCTGGTCAAGATCGCCAGGGTGTACCACTGTCCCATTATCACTAACGACTTCAATCTGAACCGCGTGGCCGAGATCCAGGGCGTCAAAGTGCTCAACATCAATGAGCTTGCCAACGCCATCAAGCCGGTGGTTATCCCAGGCGAGGAGATGAACGTCCACGTGATACAGGAAGGCAAAGAACACGGACAGGGTGTTGCCTATCTGGACGACGGCACGATGATTGTAGTGGAGAATGGGCGTAAGTACATGAACTCGGATGTAGATGTGGTAGTCACTCGCGTGCTGCAAACAGTGGCAGGTAGGATGATATTCGCGCAGATGAAGAACGGGCGCGCATAAGGAGACATTATGTCGAACGACCTGGCGGCCATAATTGTAGCGGCGGGCCGGAGCCAACGGATGGGCGGGGTTGACAAGCAGCTACGCACGATAGGCGGCTTGCCTGTGCTGGCGCGCACGGTAGC
>JBBSIX010000317.1:0-3473 GCA_038231875.1 Chloroflexia bacterium
GGGCTATACCTACGAGATACGCGCCGACGCCACCGAGCAGCGAGACGCCTCATATTTCCCACTCACCCTCTATTGGCGCACCGACAAGGAGATGGATAAAGACTACATCTTTCGGGTGCGTATCATGCGCGGGGACCGGGTGGTCGTGGACGACGCGCAAGGCGGGCTAAACGGCTACTGGCCCACTTCGCAGTGGTACCGAGATGCCGCCATAATAGACTACCGCGACTTGCGCCTGCCGGGGGGCCTGACGCCAGGCAACTACACCGTTACCCTCCAGGTCTACCCAGAGGGCATGCCCGACCAGCCGCTCAAGCTGGAGGATGGCAGCACGGAGATCAGGTTCGAGACGCCCTTGATGATTGTGCCCTGGGAGACCGGCAGTCGGAACTAGCATGGCTACTCTATCCACCACTGCGCTACGTTCCAAAAGTACTCCGGCGAGTTAAAGTCTATATCGCCGTGCAACCTGGGGCCGGCTACCACGCCGAACTTCTCGGCCCACAGGAAATAGTAAGGCAGCTGGTCGGCAATTATCTCTTGCAAGCGGGCATATATCTCCTCGCGGCGAGCGAAGTCGTAGGTGGAGCGAGCCTCGACCGACAGCGAGTCGTACTCCGGGGTCGAGAAGCCGGTAAAATTGAGCAGGGTGGGCGCGGCTGCGGTGCGGGTCTGGCTGGTGTGGAAAAGCTCGAAAGCATCGGGGTCCGCGCTCGTGCGGCTCCAACCGAGCAGCATCACATCGAAGTTGAAGGGCGGGTTGGTAGTGGCGCTCAGGCGGGCTTGCAGGGCGGTAGCAAAGTCGGCAGGCTCGACATGCGCGCCGATGCCCACGCGGCGTAGAGGCTCCACCATCGCCTCGGCTGCCTTGCGGCGCACCGGATTGTCGGTCCGCACATACAGGGCCACTTCGAGGGGTTTTTTGTCCTTCTCCACAATGCCGTCGCCGTTGGTGTCCACCCAACCGGCTGCGGCGAGCAGTTTTTTGGCGGCCTCCGAGTCGCCCCCCAACCGGGGCACGTTCGGGTTGTAGGCCCAGGAAGCCTTGTTGACAGTGCTCCAAACCGGGTCGCCCCCACCGCCCGTGACCGCAAAGGCCAGCCCCGGCTTGTCGAGGGCTAACGCCCAAGCCTGCCTCAACCGGGTGTCGCTGAACGGGTGAGGAGGGCGCAGGTTGAAGGCTACGAAGTCATAACCATACTCATCGTATGCGCCCCCTTGCATGCCGCCTCCTTCTTTCACCAGCCGCTCGGCGTCGTTGGGCGGCGTCTCAGCCAGCAGCAGCGAACCGTCCTGCACAGCCTTTTCGGCTACCTCGGCGCTGGGGGCCACCAGGAAAGCCACCCGGGCTATGAACGGCCTGCCGGCATAGTAGGCGCTGTTCTCCCTGAGCACCACCGACTGCCCGGCCTCCTGCTTCTCGAAGGCAAACGGCCCCGTGCCTATCGGCGCCTGGTTGAAAGAATTGGTGGGGAACTTGGTCAGCTCGGTTCCCGAAAAGATGTGACTGGGCAGCACAGGCATGGCGAGGTCGCTCAATATGGGCGAGTAGCGCCGCTTGAGCTTAAAGCGCACTGTGTACGCAGCCGGGTCAACCGCCTCTACCGACTCTACAGTGTCGCGGATATGGGCGAGCGCGGCAGTGTCGGGTGGGAGCAGAGCCAGCGTGCGGTACGACCAGATTACGTCATCAGCCGTAAAGGGGGCGTTGTCGTGCCAGGTAACGCCCTTCCGCAGGTGAAAAGTGAGCGACAGCCCGTCCTCGGACACATCCCAACTCTCCGCCAGGTCGGGCTGCGGCTGCAAACGATTGTCCAGGCGGGTCAGCCCACTGAAAAGCAAGCCGGCTATTTTCTTCGCTGAAGGGTCGTCGCCCGCCAGCCAGGGGTTGAGGGTAACAGGGTCGCTGGAGAGGCGTACTGTAAGAGTGCCGCCCTGTGGGTGCAACGGGGGGACAGAGGTATCCTGGGGCACAAGCGTGTTGGGAGGCTTGGTAGGCCCCAGCCCGGAGGTAACGGTAGACTGAGGGAGGGGGGGCCGAGGTGCGGGTGTCGGGGTGTCGCCCTCGCAGGCCGAGGCCACAAAAAGCAAGGCCGGCAAGAGTAGCAAAGAGAGAAGGTGGTGCGCGCACTTGGTACGGCGGCTGGGAAAGATGAACATGAGGTTATTATACCTGAGTGGTTCAGCACAGCCCAAACCTACACTACCTCAAGCTGTGAGTAGACGCCAGTGCGCCGATCCGCTGTAGTTTATACCTCTCTTATCACCCTATTAGGCATTGTTAAGTGCGTCCAATGTATGCTACAATGCCGACACTTTACCGGGACCATGGTGCGCTTTGGAAGAAGAAAAGGGGCCTGGGCAGAGTTTCACAGGAGCACTGTAGTCTTCTTATGGCGCGGATATTGCCCATGTGAGGGCATTCAGTAAAGCACTCAGCATGGAAAGAGCAGGTGTAATGTCGTCTAGTGGGAGCCGCTTGGCCCACATCTTCATATGGAAAGAAGGCACCGCGCCTGATCTTCAGTATGCCCAGCAGGCGCTGGGCGTGGTCAACCCAGAGGCCGCTGTTGAGATGGAGAGAAGCAACGTGCCTGTGCAGCTTTTCGGGATAACCGGCCCCTGGCCTGACGACCCCTGGGCGCGCGGCATGGCCGATATGCAGCGCGCCGGTGCCAACGCCGGCGACTACCCCCTGACCGATACCGCTCACTACGACCTGTCCGGCTGGCAGGGCACCGACCGGCGCACGGGTGAGCACATATTCGTGGTTACGGCCTACAGGCGTGCCGCGCCTCTCATCATAGAAGACCAACAGCCACGTTTCACCGGCGAAGGGCTGGCCCCACCTGCCTTCGCAGAACCATCCAGCCCAGCCCAACAGAGCCGCCCCCAAATCCCCTACTACCCGGAACGTCCCACAGGGCCTCTGGCCTGGCCCCCCGCAGGGGAAACCGGCCCAGACCGAGGAGAGCCGCCCGCTTTACAAGCCGGCCTGCACGACAGCTACGCGCCTTTCTATGTGGGCTTTGGCCCGCGTGTTGTGGCGGGCCTGGTGGACTTTTTCTTCATGTCGCTCTTTCAAGTGGGTGCGCTCGGTTCGATCATTGCCGCGTCAGCCTCCGAGCAACCGGCAGAGTTCGGCTCCGCGCTGCTTACGTATGGCCTCTACACTGGTCTGGCCGTCCTTATCTTCTCAGCCTACCACGTTATCCAGTGGAGTATATGGGGCCAGACGTTCGGCAAGAAGCTGGTGGGCATCAAGGTGGTAGCCGCAAACGGGGACGCGCCCGGCTGGGGCCGCTCACTGCTCAGGATGGTCGGCTACTTATTTTCCCTGTCGTTGGGTGGTTGGGGCATAGTGATGATCGCCCTGGACCCCCGCCGCCAGGCGCTGCACGACAAGATCGCCGAGACCTTTGTTGTGCCCGAAAAAGCCACAGTACACGCGCCCGCCGGGCTGCCCGGCTACC
>JBBSIX010000318.1:0-3471 GCA_038231875.1 Chloroflexia bacterium
GGGTAGGGGCACGGCGCGCCGTGCCCCTACGGACGCGCACATTTTCATTGTCGATTGTGGCCCGGAGGGTTATGAGTAATCATAACGACAACAAGTAGTATTCCCTCGCCTGCCGGCAAGGTAGCCCCGCTCCGCTCATACCCCAAGTCTGAACACTTACTGGAAGAGTCCAACGCTTGACAAGCCGGCAGTGGCATCTTATAATTGAACTGCAACCTAACAAGCGTTAGTTCAGGCAAGGCAATATGGCAGTAGACCGCAAGCAACAGATATATACCACCGCCCGCTCACTTTTCTCGGAAAGGGGCTATCCGGCCACTACCGTGCGTGATATAGCCCGCGAACTGAACATGCAGGCGGGTTCGCTGTATGCTCACATAGACTCGAAAGAAGATGTGCTGTGGCAGATAGTGGACGAAGCAGCCGAGCAGTTCCTGGGGGCCGTCGAACCGATTGCCGAGGGCGCAGGGGCCGGCGTGGACAAGTTGCGCGAGATGGTCCGGGCGCACGTGGCGGTGGTGGCCGCCGGCAGCAACAACGCGGCTATCTTCCTGCACGAGTGGAAGTTCCTCTCGGAGGAGCGGCGTGAGTCGGTGGCCGAACGCCGCAACCGCTACGAGGGCCTGTACCGCCGGGTGATCGAAGAAGGCATACGGCGGGGCGAGTTTGCCCCCACCGACCCCAAGATGGCGGCCTTGTTGGTGCTGTCCGTGATGAATTGGATGCCCCAATGGTACAACCCAACCGGCCCACTCTCCGCCACTCAGATCGCCGACGGGTTCATAGAGATTATTTTGAAAGGGTTAGAGGCGTAACACGGTAGTACAGCGACCTGTGTTGAGAACAATCAGGTTACGAGTTACACAAAGGAGATGCAGATGGACGAACAGGCTAGGTACGACGAGTTTGTCAAGCACGTTCAAAGTGGAGGCAAGGTAGAGGCTGGGAATTGGATGCCCGATGATTACCGCAAGCAGGTGCTCAAGTTCGTGGAGATGCACGCCAACTCTGAGCTTATGGGCGTGCTGCCGGAGCGCGAATGGATCAACAAGGCCCCTACCCTCAAGCGTAAGCTGGCGCTGACCGCCAAGGTGCAGGACGAGGTGGGGCATGCCGAGCTACTGTACCGCGTGGCCGAGGACCTCGGCAAGAGCCGTGAGGATATGCTTCAGGACTTGCTCGACGGCAAGACCAAGTTCCACAATGTGTTCCACTATCCTACGTACTCCTGGGCCGACGTGGCCGTTATCGCCTGGTTGGTGGACGCCGCCGCGATACAGTCGCAAAAGGCGCTGCTCGACTCATCCTATGCTCCATATGCCCGCACTATGCAGAAAATCTGCTGGGAGGAGAGCTTTCATATCAAGCACGGTTACGACATGATCGTGACGATGATGAACGGCACCGACATGCAGAAAGAGATGATCCAGGAAGCCCTGGACCGCTGGTGGGTTCCTCTGGTGATGTTCCACGGCCCGCCCACGCCTATCGAGAAGGATAAGGACCTGTTCTACCGTATCAAGGCCAAGCATAACGGCGTGCTGCGGCAGGAGTTCTTCTCCAAGTACATCCCTAAGATACTGGAGCTTGGACTTACTATCCCCGATGAGAACCTGCACTTCGATACTGAGGCCAACGAATGGCGGTATACCGAGCCTGACTGGAACGAACTGAAATGGGTGGTCACCGGGCACGGCCCCAAGAGCCAGGAGCGCCTCGACCTGCGCCGCCACGCCTACGCCGACACTCAGTGGGTGCGCGACGTGGTGTTGGGCCGGGCAGCTTAGAACCACTCCGATGCCGATCTTTGAAGTTTTCCAACAGGCCCGCGAGGGTAAGTCGTTCGAGCATGGGGGCAATATAGTCGCCCCCGATGCCGACCTCGCTGTGCTGTACGCCCGCGAGTTCTACGGCAGGCGGCAGGAGGCCCACCGCATCTGGATCGTGCCTCGCGAGGCGATTATCGAGTTGAATGACCAGGACTTGCTCCACCCTCCCGCAGTTGACCGCTCCTACCGCACAGTGCAGGGCTACTCGGTGCGCGACGCGCTGCGGGCTACTCGTGGGGCTGTGGCGGGAAGCGCGCAGCCGGATTAGTGAGATCGACATGAGCGAACAACCTCCAACTCAAGATACACAAACCGCCTTGATAACTTTGCTGACGGCGGTGGCCGACGACGAGTTCATTCTAGGGTATCGCAACTCGGAGTGGACCGGCATTGCGCCGATGCTGGAGGAGGACGTGGCTTTCTCCTCGATGTCGCAGGACGAGATCGGCCATGCCCGCATCCTGTACGAGATGCTGGCCGGGTTGACGGGCGTGTCCGCCGACAAGATCGCCTATGCCCGGCAGCCGCACGAGTTTCTGTCGTGCCTCCTGGTGGAGCGCCGCAAACTCGACTGGGCGCACGCCATCGCCCGGCAGTTTCTCTACGACACGGCGGACCATGTCAGGTTGGAAGCGTTGTCCCGCAGCCAATACACTCCGCTCGCCAATGTTGCGGGCAAGATATTGCGGGAGGAAAAGTACCACCTTATGCATGGCGACATGTGGCTCAAGCGGCTGGCTAACCTCTCCGACGAATCGCGTAGGCGGTTGGAAAGCGCGCTGGATGCCTTGTGGCCTGATGCACTGGGCATATTCGAGCCTCTGCCGGGCGAAGAAAAGTTAGTGGCAGAGGGCATCCTGGCCGCCCCCATGCAGGAGCTACAGGCCGAGTGGCTGGAGCAGATCGCACCCTACTTCGAGCAATTGGCCCTGCCCTTCCCTGCTCGTCAGGACGAAAGCACAGGCCGCTATATGCCTACTATCCAACCCGTGTACGGGGGGCGGCGTGGCGAGCATACGCAGGAGTTCGCAGAGTTGTGGGAGGAGATGACTTCAGTGTACAGGCTCGACCCGCAGGCGGTGTGGTGACGACCATGAAGGGGTAGAGGCGTGGACTACAAGCTAGCCAACCCTCTACCCGAATACGCCCCCACCTCGCCTACGCCCTCCGACCGGGCGGCGAACACAGCCTTTCGACTGTCGGTCCTGGCGTTGGTGGCGATTGGAGGGAGCGTGTGGGTGTCGAACCTGCTTCTGTGGAGCGCCGCTTTCTACCTAGGCTTCGCGCTGTGGCTCATCCTGTGGACGGTCAGTATCGGCCTGAGCATCGGCGCGCTACGCAATTCGGACATCAGTATGAACGCAGGCCTGCTGAGGCGGCGCGCCTGGGCCGCCCTGGGGGTGGACCTGTTCAATCTTGTGTTGGTATGTGCCTTTTTGTTCGCCGTGATGAGGGCGTTGCAGCCGGCTTAGGCGGGCGGGAATTAATCGTTTGTTGTATAGATTGTAGTTTAGACTATTGGGCGGACCGTCAGGGAAAGGGTTGCACAAAATGGCTGCTAATGTACAATAAAAGGGAGGCCTCAACCCCAATAATGGCCTCGTCGCGGAGCCAATAGTGCCGTGATTTAGCTGGCTGGGAA
>JBBSIX010000319.1:0-3428 GCA_038231875.1 Chloroflexia bacterium
ACCTGCCCGAAGGCTTCAACTTTGCCGAGACGATCCACGCCGCCGACGAGCGCATCCCCGTCGGAGCCGCCGAGTTCGGCGCGGAGGCGGTGTACAGGCTGCTGGGGCGGCTCGGAACCGCTTTGTAGCTTTGTAAAGCCCATTGCCCGGCCCCTGGCGCTCGCAGCGCCTCTCAAGGCAACAAACGGTCTGGATTGGCCGGATTCCTCTGCATGCTGATAACGATATAACCGGGGTACAAGCATTCGCTGTAGGTAGGTTCTCCAGGCTTGGCTAAGTAACCAAACAATATAACATTTATACTGTACAGGCTCCTAGCAGCCGTCCACGCGGGTCCCACCGGTTGTACTTGAATATCACTGACAAAGGTGCAACTGCAGTTACGCGCGAAACAATCACGTCTGGGAATGGGCCGTCCTGCTGCCCACGAAAAATCAGCAGCGTGCCCATACAGAGGATACCACCCATAGGGATAACCTCGCTTCTCGCTTAACTGCCTGCCCAACTGCCCCAACAGCACCTCGTAAGGGCTGCCCGCGTTCTCTGGGTGCAACTCGAACCTCGACCGCTCGAAGTACTGCACCAGGTACGCTTTGTGGTCAGTGGGGTTCACCTCCTCGAACGCCTCTGTTATGGGGTAGCCGTGTACCGCCAACCCTCCGTGCTCCTGCCAGTACTGCTGCAAAGTGCCGCTCAGGTTATGCCCCGTCTCCTCGAAGTAGAGGGTAGGGGCAGGTAGAGGGTCGGCGTTAGCGGTAGGCGCATCGGCGGGCAAGAACTCCCTGCCCAGCGTGCCGAGCAGCACGTCAGAGGGAGGCTGGTTCTCCGGGTGGTGCTCGAAGCGATTGCGCTCGAAGTACTGCACCATGATGGAGGAGCTATCGGGGCCAATCGGCTCGGTGAACTCCTCCGTCAGTGGATAGCCGAACTGTGCCAGTCCACCGTGCTCTTGCCAGTAGAGGAGGAAAGAGCCTCAGAGGGTGTGGCCTGTGGCGGGGAAGTAGAGCACGCCCTCCTGCTGTGGATCCGGCGCAGGGTCGGTCAGCAGGATGGGGCGTGTGGCGGGGGTGGCGGGAGTAGGCTGTGGGGTTGACGACTGAGCGGTGGAGGCGGCTAGAGCGCCTGTGCCGGCGGTGAGGGCTAGCAGGGCGGCAAGCATGGGCAGGGCAAAGAGGGCCGACAGCCAAACGACGGGGCGAGGAAAGATACGGGTGATGAGCAAAGGAGCCACCTCCTTCTACAACAAGGGGACGCGCTAATCAAGATCAAACCGGCAGCCATAGACTACAAGAACAAAGTTGTCATCTTGTAGTAGACCTATTGTAGCAAGAAATAGCCTGAACCGCAATGCAGGCGGTTTGCGGAAAGCATTCCCCACTTGCAACTGCCGGCTTGGGGTGGTACATTACTCCTACCGCTCCTGCGGTGGAGGAGGACAACACCATGCCGGCAACTACTGAGACCCCACAGAAGTTGAGCCTGGACTTCTGGAAGTTCTGGGCCGGGCAGGCTATCTCGGCTCTGGGCGACTCGTTTACCGGCTTTGCCCTGCCCCTGCTGGTGTTCAAGCTGACCGGCTCGGCGGTGAACCTGGCTCTCTCTACGGCGGCCTACATGCTGCCCTACCTGCTGTTCGGCCTGGTGATTGGAGCCTGGACCGACCGGGTGGACCGCAAGCGGCTGATGATCAGCGTAGACGCGGCCCGTGCCCTGATTATCGCCACCATCCCCCTCTCCTACCTGCTGTTCGACTCGGTTTCGGTGGTGTGGATTTACGGCGTGCTTTTCGCCAACTCTACCCTCAATATCGCTTTCGACTCCGCCGACTTCGCGGCCATACCCAGCCTTGTCCAACAAAGCAACCTGGTAACGGCCAACGGGCGGATCACCGCCAGCTATTCGACGGCGCGCATAGTAGGGCCTCTGCTCGCGGGCGTGCTGCTCGTGCTTATACCCATCCCTGAGCTGATATTCATAGATGCGCTCTCGTTCGTGGTGTCGGCGGTGACGTTAGCCTCGATAGGCCGCTCTTTCAACGCCACTCGCGAAAAGCCCAAGACCAAGCTGCGGCAGGACGTGGCCGAGGGGCTGCGCTACGTCTGGGGCCACCCGGTGCTGCGTAACATCTCGATTATGATGGCGCTGGTCAACTTCGTCGCGGCTACGGTAAACTCCCAGGGTGTGCTGTTCGCCATCAGGAGGCTGGGGGCCAGCGACGCGCAGGTGGGCTGGCTCTATTCGGCGGGCGGGGCGGGGGTGGTGCTGCTGTCGCTGCTGGCCGGGCAGCTGCGAAAGAAGTGGTCCTTCAGCCGGGTAGCTCTGGGCGCGCTGATGGCAAACGGCCTGCTGATAGCGCTCCTGGCGCTCACCACCCAGTACTACCTGGCCCTTCCTATCTGGGCACTGATGAGCGGGGTGGGCATCCTTTTCAACATCAACACCCGCAGCTTGCGGCAGGCAATCGTGCCCAATCATATGCTGGGCAGGGTGATAAGCATCGCCGGTGTGCTTGCCTGGTCTGCCATACCTCTGGGGGCGTTCCTGGGTGGGGCCATTATCGAGGCTACCGGCGACGTGGCCTCGGTGTTCCTGGGAGTAGGCGTGCTCACCTTCCTCATCCCGGTGTTCTTCGCCTTCACACCACTGGGCCGAGCCGAACAGTACATGCCCGACGAAGCCGAAGCCGAACAGCCCCTTGAGGCATTACCGCAAGAGGTAATCGCCGAGGGCGAGGCGGAGGAGAAGATAGAGGTGACGGCATAGACGCCTGGAAAAGCCGCGTTCGCCAACTCAAGACCGAGCTGTACGCCCTCTATCTGGCCTACCGCGACCCCAGGGTGAGTTGGCCCGTTCGCATCTTCGCCGCCTGCGTGGTGGCATACGCTTTCAGCCCGATAGACCTCATCCCCGACCCGATACCCGTGTTGGGCTATCTGGATGACCTTGTGCTGGTTCCCCTGGGCATCCTCATCGCACGCAAGCTGATCCCGCCGGAGGTGCTCGCCGAGTGCCGCGAAAGGGCCAGGATAGAAGTAGCCGACAAGCCCGTCAACCGCCTGGCCGCCGCCGTGATAGTCGCCATCTGGTTGCTGTTGGCAGGGCTGATCGTGGCGCTTTTACTGCGTAAAATGTGACCCCCACAACTCCCCGGCGCTCCTCAGAAGTTCAACCCCTCAATCGTCATCGCCTGACCAATGGCATCTACAAAGTAGTAGTGGATGCCTTGCGCTTGGAGGGCAAGCTCCGAGGCCTTTTGCTCGGAGCCGGCGCGCCTTGAGCCTCTGGTTTCTACCAGCGTCACAGGATACCCCGCCCTCCTGATGGAGGTGAGCGCCTCAAGCATATCGTCGCTAACTATGCCTGTCACCACCACTACAGTCGCCCCGTGAGACAAGTTGCGCCGTTCGACGGAGAGGAGGTCTTCCATC
>JBBSIX010000320.1:0-3409 GCA_038231875.1 Chloroflexia bacterium
AAAAAGCCCGGAGCACATCCACACCTACCGCATCACTCCTCTCTCTCTTTGGAACGCAGCCTCGGCAGGCATCAAGGTAGACGAACTGTTGGGTGCGCTCGAACGGTACAGTAAGTTCGATCTGCCCTCCAACGTCACAACCGACATCAAGGACTATGTGTCCCGCTTCGGGCGCGTCAAGCTGCTGCGCGAAGGGAGCGACCTGCTCCTGCGATCGGAAGACCCCATGCTGATCGCCGAGGTCGCCCACAACAAAAAGATACAGCCCTACGTCCTTCAGCAGCTTGACCGCAACACTCTCAAGATAAATCCGGGCATGAGAGGACACCTCAAGCACGCCCTTGTGCAGTTCGGCTATCCCGCCGAAGACTTGGCAGGCTACACCAGCGGCGCGGCTCTGCCCATCACCCTGCGCGAAACCACTGCGCGCGACGAGCGGTTCGCCCTGCGAGCCTACCAGTGGGCCGCTATCGAGGCGTTCTGGGCGGGCGGCACGGTGCATGGGGGCAGCGGCGTGGTGGTGCTGCCTTGTGGGGCGGGTAAAACGGTCATCGGCATGGGCACGATGTCTCAGGCGCAGGCCCAGACCCTCATTTTGTGCCCCTCAACGGTAGCCGTGCGCCAGTGGATTACTGAGATACTGGATAAGACCACTCTCACAGCCGACGAAGTAGGCGAGTACACAGGCGAGAAGAAAGAGATAAAACCCGTCACCGTCACCACCTATCAGATGCTTACCTACCGCCCCTCTGTGTCGCTGGTGAACGAGCAGACGGGCGCGGTGGGCGAGTTCCCCCACTTCGACCTGTTTACCAAGCACGATTGGGGGCTTATCATCTACGATGAGGTACACCTTTTGCCCGCGCCTGTGTTCCGCGTGACCGCTGAGATACAAGCCCGCCGCCGCCTGGGGCTGACCGCCACGCTGGTGCGCGAGGATGGTCGCGAAACCGATGTGTTCTCCCTCATCGGCCCCAAGAAGTACGATGTGCCCTGGAGAGACCTGGAGCGGCAGGGTTGGATCGCCACCGCCGAATGTACCGAGGTGCGTATGCCCCTCACCCCGGAGGAGCGGATGGCTTACACCCTGGTGGACGACAACCGCATCAAGTACCGCATCGCCGCCGAAAACCCCCTCAAAATGGAGGTGCTGGAGGCTTTGTTGGAGCGGCACCAGGATGATGCCGTGCTCGTAATCGGGCAGTATATATCGCAACTGAACGAGATCGCCCGCCGCTTCAACGCTCCTCTGGTGACGGGCAAAACGCCCAACATTGAGCGCGACCGCCTGTACGAGGAGTTTCGCAAAGGCGCGATCAAGATGCTTGTGGTAAGCAAGGTCGCCAACTTCGCCATTGACCTGCCCGACGCCAACGTAGCCCTCCAGGTGTCGGGCACATTCGGCTCGCGCCAGGAAGAAGCACAGCGCCTGGGCCGCATCCTCCGACCCAAGCGAGACGGCTCCATCGCCCATTTCTACACCCTCGTCACCCATGACACCAAAGACCAGGATTTCTCCACCAACCGCCAATTATTCCTGACCGAGCAAGGCTACAGCTATAATATCATCGACGCCGCCGAGATAGCGCCGGGGATAACCGAGGGGTTAGCTCGCATGCAGGCCGAGTTTAACGAGAGAAAGTTGGAAGGCAACTTCGACCTGGACGACTATTTTGCGCGGCGGGCGAAAGCGGCAGCCGGCGACGAGGCGGCCAAACCCAAACGCAGGGGCCGGGCCAAGAGGGAAAGCGAGCCGCAAGCCCCACTGCAAGAGAGCGTAGCTGTCGGAGCCGAAGACCGCCAACCTGAAGCTCCACGACGAGGCAGGCCGCCCGGCTCCACCGGCAGAGACCACTTGCGACTGGTAAAGTAGGGGCTTGCCGGGCGTTCTGTGCCCCTCAACCCCAGCACGCGGAGGTATATGTCAGTAGTAGCGGTAATCGGTTGCCAGTGGGGCGACGAAGGCAAAGGCAAGATAGTGGACCTGCTGTCCGAGCAGGCCGGTGTGGTGGCGCGCTGCAACGGCGGCACAAACGCCGGCCACACCATCGTCAACGAGCAGGGAACCTTCCGCCTGCGCCTCATCCCGTCGGGCATCTTCAACCCCCAGGCGGTGTCGGTCATCGGCAATGGCGTAGCAGTGGACCTTGAGGTGCTGCTGGAGGAGATGGAAACGGTGGCCCAGGCAGGCGTGGACCTGTCGCGCCTGCTGATCAGCGACCGCGCTCACATTATCATGCGGTATCACAAACTGCTCGACGGCCTTGAAGAAGACGCCAGGGCGCAAACCGAAGGCGGCAGCCTGGGCACCACCCGCCGGGGGGTCGGCCCGGCATATGTAGACCGCACTGCCCGCACCGGCATTCGGATGGGCGACCTGCTCAACGACGAAACGCTGCTCGCCCGCCTCGCCTCGGTCATACCCGCCAAGAACGAACTGCTGACGAAGGTGTACGGGGCCGAACCTGTTGACGTGCATAAGACCTACCTGCGCCTGGTAGAGCAGGGGCAGCGCCTTCGTAAGCAGATCATCCCCACTGAGCTTGTGATCGCTCGCGCCATCGGCAACGGGCGTAACGTGTTGCTGGAAGGGGCACAAGCCGCCCTCCTCGACCTCGACTTCGGCACCTATCCCTACGTCACCTCGAGCCACCCCACCGCCGCCGGATTGTGCCTCGGTTCGGGCACGCCTCCCAACCAGTTAAGCTCTACCCTGGGCGTGGTGAAAGCGTATCAGACCCGCGTAGGCACAGGCCCCTTCCCCACCGAGATCACGGGCCCCCTGGGAGATTTCTTGCGCGGGCAAGGCGGAGAGGGGCACAAAGAATACGGCACCGTCACGGGCCGCCCACGCCGCATAGGTTGGTTCGATGCGGTGGCCGGGCGCTATGTGTGCCTGCTCAACGGCATCACAGGCCTGGCCGTCACCCGCCTCGATGCCTTAGACCGGCTTGAGACGATCAAGATTTGCACCTCTTACAAGCTCAATGATGCCCACATGACCTATATGCCTGCCGACATCGGCACACTGGAGCAAGTAGAGACGCAGTACGAGGAGTACCCCGGTTGGCAGAGCGATACACGTGCCGCGCGTAAGTGGTCCGACCTGCCGGAGAACGCCCGCAGCTACGTGGACCGTATCTGCGCCCTCCTCGAAACCCCACCCGACATAGTTTCAGTGGGGCCTCACCGCGACCAAACGATCTTTCTCAACAACCCCTTCAATCCTGTGCGCCGGCAAGTGGGCATGCTGGTGCAGTCGCTGGGGCGAGAAGGAGACAACTAGCCGGGCGGCTCGTGCGACTCGTGCAGCGCGTAGCGCAGCAACACCGATCCCGCCTCGTTAAGCCGCTCCACGCTCAACAGCCGCGCATAAGCGAGGAACGCGCCGGCGAACAGGCCAATCCCG
>JBBSIX010000321.1:0-3357 GCA_038231875.1 Chloroflexia bacterium
TAACTTGATGGCAAAGTGGCGCAGCGACTCGCCTGCCGAACTGCCTATTCTCCACATCAAGTAGGGGTCGGTCCGGCCTATCACGTTCAAGCCGGGCACAGTGGTGAACGCCCCCGCCAGGCCAGCAGCCCGTACCGCCCGCACTGCTGCTGCGTTGACGGCGTGCGCCTGGCCGTTGGGGTAGCAAAATAGGGGCAATGGACGCTGTAGCTTGGCGCGCAGATCGAACCACGAGCCGGCAGTTTCGGATGTGATGCGCTCCGGCGACGTTTGGGCCAGTATAGGGTGGTGGCGGGTGTGCGGGCCAATCGCCACCCCCTCGGCCTCCAACTCCCGCAGGTCCTCCCAGTCAAGCAAGTACTTCTCCTGGTTGGGCGGCACTCCGCAGCTTTGCACCGTCCGGTGCAGCAAGGCGTCGGCGGTATCTTGCTGCAATCGCTCCAGGAACGGCACCAGGCGCCCAAAGGCTAGTTGCTTTTCCGCCGCAGTGCGTAGAGGCAGTGTTCCCAGCCCCTGCACATCTATCTCAGGCAGAGCAGTGCGGTTCAAGGCGCGGTGCAGTTCGCCCCACCAAAAGAGCCCACCCGGCGTGCCCACAAGATGAGTTGCCACGAACAGCGTCACCGGCAGGCCCAGCCGCCTCAAAACCGGCATGGCCGCTTCTTTGAAGCACAGATAGCCATCGTCGAAGGTGATAACCACCGCGCGGCTGGGCCGTGCAGAGCCTTCTTGAAGGGCACGCAGCAAGTCCCACGACGAAACTACATTGTAGTGAGCGGCTAGGTAGCGCATCTGGTCCTCAAAGTCGCTGGGGTAGGCGTCAATCAGCGAATCGGCCAGGTCGGGGTTGCTGGGCAGCGCGATGCGGTGGTACGACAGCACAGTGACGGTGGGCGCGGGCACGGCTAGCGCTCCCCTCCATATCGGCGGCTGTATACCTGCGCGCCGAGCGGAGCCAACTGCACCGCATAGCTGGTGCCTGCCTGCTCAGGGTGGTATTCAAAGCATGCCCGCTCAAAGTACTGCAAATAGAAAGGTTGCCCCTCCTCAGAAGTTCCGGCTACAACGGAAGTGATAGGGTTGCCGAATACCGGCAATCCGCCCCCCAGCCGCCACACTTCGTAGAACGCCGCCGGCACGCCAGGGCCACGATGCCCTTCCCGCAGATGCAGTATCCGGCCCTGCAAGCCTGGCGGAAGCGCCGATACTGGTCTGCCCTCTATCGGCACTTCCAGCCCCAGCTTACCAACCGTTATCTCACCCGGTGTGCCGTCCTCTTTAGACCTGTGCTCCAGGCGCGCATACCTGTAGTACTGCACGTCAAGGCTCTCGCCCTCTGTGTCAACCTCGTGGAGCGCCGGGCCGATGGCATGCCCAAACACCGCTTCGCCCCCGTTGGTTTCCCAGTGCCTTCGGAACAGTTCTACGGGCAAAACCTCATCGCCCGCCACAGTCTCAGGCATCTCCGTTGCGTGCTCGTCAAGAGCGGCATAGGCGGCGGGAGCGGGGGTGGGGATTTGCACCTGTGTTTGCATTTGTTCTTGCTTTTCTCGGAAAAAAGGAAGGAGCTTCCACATAGTCAACATAGTGCCCTCCTTTCCCAGTGCAACAGGCAAGAGATAAGCTCTCGCAGGCACATCCACAACTGCCGGCACTTCCGGCGCAAGGGCCTGTACCGGCTGTGCCTGCTGTGCCGGCAGAGGGCCGGCCACCCTGGCTATTTGCCGCAAAGCGACGATCAGGGCTAATTGCAGCCAGAGCATATACAGGAAGGCTCCATGCAAAA
This sequence comes from Chloroflexia bacterium, assembly GCA_038231875.1. Taxonomy (GTDB): domain Bacteria; phylum Chloroflexota; class Chloroflexia; order QHBQ01; family JADMIH01; genus JADMIH01. Next base: position 1,787 of record JBBSIX010000321.1, read on the forward strand.
AGAGGCTGCTGAGTAGATAGCCTATCATACCGATGCCCAGCCAGGCGGCGAGCGCAGCGTCACGGGTCCTCTGCAAATCGAGGAAGCGTCGCCTTGCCTCCCGCAGCGCGCCCCAGGCCGCAGCCAGCAGCCCGCCCACCACAACCAACCCGACGAGGCCGTGCTCGGTGGCTATTTCCAGGTAGAGGTCGTGGGGCGGGATGGCCTTTGCATACTTGGCGATGCCTGTGCCCTCTAGGTACTGAAGCTGGTACAAGGGATAGTTCTCCCGGCCCACGCCCAGTATAGGGTGGTCGGCGAACATGCCGGCGGCGGCCTGTACAGCGCCCGCCCGCCCGCGCAGCGAGTCCTCAGTGAGTATAGCCTGGCGGCTGCCGGTGGCCGCGCCCACTATCGTGCCGAGGCGGGCCAGGTAGTTGGCGGGCAGCAGAGGCAGGGCTAGCATCAGGAGGAACGCGGCCCCCACCAGATAGGCCGGGTTGGGCCGCTTGTACACCACCGCCGCCACCACTATTCCCCCCAGCGCCACCGCATCGCCCCGCGAGTAGGTGAACACTACGCCCCCTACCAACGCCAGTGTTGCGAACAGGCCCCCCAGTCTAGCCAGGGCGTGCCTGGCTTCAAAGGCAAAGTAGAGGCCGATGGGTACAAGGATGAGCAGGCTCTGGCCGTAGTAGTTGGCATCGCCCAACGTGCCGCCCGGACGCGCCGCATCGGTGCTCCCCGTGATCTCGCTGACCCTGTACTGGGCTAGCCCCCCGAAGTCGGTGTCGATGTGCCCCGTGACCGACTGGTAGATAGAGAGGAGGGCCAGCAGCGTGCCCATCGCCAGCACCGCCCCCAGGGTCGCTTTGAGCCTGCCTGCGGTGGTGAGTGCGTTGACGATGATCAAGTATGTGAGAAAGTTGCGGATGAACTCTACCAGATTGGTCGCCACCAGGCTGGTGTCCCTGGCATACACAAGCCCCAGGGCCACTACTACGCCATAAGCAATCAGCCACCGTGTCACTACGTCCATCTTGAGCCGTTCGCGCTGGTAGATGAGCCGGTAGCCAAGCACCGCGCTCAGCATAATAGCCCCGGCGAAACGGGCCAGGGGAGGGAAATCGTGGTACTTTACCAGGATGCTGAGTAGGTCGGCGTATACAAGCACAACGTAAACGAGCACAGCCCAGTGTGGGCGCGCATAGATGAGCATGAGCAGGAAGGGGCTGAGCACCGCGCCGATCAGCAAGTTCTGAGGCAGGTGCAGCCCCACCGCCAGACCTACGACGAGGCCGGACAGCACCGCAAGGAGGGCGAACACCCTTGTCACCCCTGGGTCAAGTATGGAAGGTGGCGGCCTCAAGCCCGAAACTTGGTTCATGTTGAGAATTACGAATTGTATGAATTTAGGAAGGGCAACCCGGCTATGCCTGCTTCCAGATACTATTAGGACTTTCGCTTGAACCAAATCAGATAGCTATGATAAGGTACAAGCATGATAACAAAAAGGCAGTACATCGAGTATCTAATCAGCACACCGGCCAATTACACCTGCACCAACCTGGCAAAACACCTGCAAGGGGTGA
>JBBSIX010000322.1:0-3349 GCA_038231875.1 Chloroflexia bacterium
AAAATAGGGTAGGCAGGCGCCGGTTGGTGTTGGCGGCGCTCGGCTGGGGTGGTGCGGCGCTCGTCTACGCCGTTATCGGCTGGACGATGAACCTGTATGTGCGCTATGCGCTGTTTGCCTTGCCGGTGGTATCGTTTGGTGCGGGGTGGCTGCTGACGAGGCTGTGGCGCAAGGGGTGGGCGGGCGTATCGCTGGTTTACCTGGTGTTGGCATTCTTCTCTGTCGCGGCCTTCGACCTGTGGCAGTACAGGATCAGCTATGCTTTCAAGTAGCGCGCTCTCTCGGCTGCTTCAGTGGGCCGCAGACGAAGCCGGCTATCTGCTGCGCCTGCTTGTGTGGCTGCCCGTCTGGGTGGGTGTTGGGGCGGCTGTCGCGGCGGCGACGCTTGCCTACCAGCTGCCCCACACCTATACAGTGGAGGTAGGCAGCGGCCAGGACCAGGCCTACGTGCGTAACTTCCATGCGCGCATGCCTTCAGCCGGCCGCACCTGCAGGTGGTCCGACCTGTACGGCTATGTGGGCTTCCCTGGGGTGGGCGGCTCTCGACCGTTCACCCTCACCCTGACGCTCAACCCCGGACGCCGCGCCCCTGTGCAGATAATCATCAACGGCGAGCGGTTCCTTGATCGCACCCTCGACGAGGGGTGGCAAACTGTGCGCTTCAGAGTGGACGACACGCATCCCTCGGCTCTGGCTTCGCGGGACACGGTGGTCGAGTTGCGCGCACCCGACTTCCGCACCCCCGACGTGCCGGGCGAGCCGAAAGGGGTCAAGCTCGATAGCGTCACCCTTGAACAAGACGCGCAGGGCGGCTTTATAACCCCTTCCTACTCGACGCTGGGCCTTTTCGCCTGCTTTGTGCTGCTGGTCTATCTGCTTATCGGACGCTTTATGCGGGGCTTGTCCTTGTTCGAGGTAATCAAATGGCGTGCCCTTACGGTTGCCTTTGCGGTAGGGATGTTGCTCCTGTCTGTCCTTGCGTGGAACCATGCGGTTTTCTCTGCGATAGCGCCGCACCTGGTGGTTACTGCCCTGAGCGCCTACTTCTTGGCGGCGCTGTGTGAGGCGCTCTTGAGTGGCTCGAAGGTGCATGTCAACCTTACAAGCCTTGTGTGGCGGCGGCTGTTGGCTCTGGCTTTTGCGGGGGCATTCGTGGCGCGATACGGTGGGATGGCCTTGCCGCAGTCGGTGATTATAGATATGCCATATCACATGCGCTGGCTGCGTACCTTGTTGGCGGGCGACTGGCAGGCGCTCTATTTTCCGGGGGGTTTGAGTACAGTGCCGCCTGAGTGGGGGCTGTCGCTGCTGATACCCAAATCGCCCCTGTTTTACGTGGTCGTCGCGCCGCTTGCCGGCCTACCGTTTGACCTGGAAACGCTCGTGAAGTGGGTAGTTTGCTTGCTGGACGCGAGCCTTGTGCCCCTCGCCTACTGGCTCGTGAGGCGCTTGGGCTTTTCGCGGGGGGCTGCGCTGGCCGCCGCCTACCTCTATGCGGCCATGCCCCTGGTCTTTCGGTCGTTCGCTTACGGCATACTGCCGACGATATTGGCGCAGTGGCTGGCGGCGCTGCTGTTGGCCGGGGTGTTGGTCGCCAGCAACAAAGGGTGGAGCGTATTGCGCTGGGTGGGGCTGACTATGTTGGCTGTTTTGGCCTTCCTCTCGTTCCCCACGCCGGCGGTTTTCCTGACGCTGATCCTGGCGGCATTGCCCGTGCTGTGGCTGCGGGCTGGGAAGAAGCCGTTCCAGTGGCCGGTCTACGCGCTGATAGCTGCGGCCTGGGCGGTCGCGGTCTGGGCCTATTATGGCCTGTATGTAAACGCTGTAGCTGCCTCGGCCATGAGCTTGTTGGCCCCCGCACCGGGCGGAGGCGCGACGGTGCGCTGGCCTGGGGGCGTGCCTCAACTGCTTGCCTGGACCGCCGGCTACTCCGTGACGGTGCTGCCCCTATTGCCGGCGGTGGTCGCCGTAGTGGCGCTGTTGGTGCGAAAGGCCGGCAACCCAGCGCACAGGCGAGCATTTGTGCTCGTGTTGGTCTGGCTGCTGATAGCTCCCCTATTCATGGTCGTGAACTACAGGGTGGACATGATCGGCAAGCATCTCTTCTTTGTGATGCTGCCGGTGGCGGTGATGAGCGGCATCGGAGTGTGGCTTATGTCGCGGCGAGGGCAGTGGGGGAAGGTATATGCAGGGTTGGCGCTGGTGACGGTGGGTTGGCAGGCGCTCCTTTTCTGGGTTGAGCGGTTGGTGGGGGCATCGGCTTGAAGGCTTTGTGGGCTGCGCTGACCGAGAGCGTACGGGCTGCGCTTGGGTTGCTACGCACTCCGGCTTTCTATCTGCTCCTCCTGGCGGCTGTGGGCGCGTGGGTGGCGGCCTATCAGCAGAAAAGGGTCTACACTGTGGTGGTCGGCGGCCTGGAGGACGACGCTTACGTAGCCGGCTTTCACGATAAAGAGAAGACCCCGGCTTTCCCCTATCGCTGGACGGAGGGCCTGAGCACAGTGGTCTTTCCTGGGATAGGCAACGAGCCGGTTGAGCTTTCTCTAGTTACCTCCGGTTCGCGCCCCGACCTACCTCCGCCTGTGATCACGGTGACTGCGCGAGGGCTGGATTTCCCCATACAGACGCAGCCGCAACTGCACACCGACACCCTTTCTCTGCCGCGAGGCAACCTTCTGGAAGACGACTTGACCGTGAGGATAGAGGCGCCGACCTTCAATGTGGAGCGGACGACCCAGAGCAGGGGACGCGACCTCGGCGTGACGGTGCTTAGCGTGAGCGTGGCCCCCGCCGGCTACGGCCTGCGTCCGCTAGTGGCGCCGCCTCCGGGCGCTGTGCTGAGTATGGTGGTGGCGCTTGCGCTGTTCTGCCTGAGCATCTGTGCGGCCACTCGGAGACGCGAGCTTGCGCTTGGGGTGGGCGCTCTCCTGGCTGGGGCTGCCACTGTTCTAACAGTGGCGGCTCGGCCCGAACTGGGCCTCCTGGCACCACAGCTGCCGGCGTTGGGGCTGTGGTGTCTGGGCCTGGCGGTGGCGGGGCGGGGCGTGTTGGCGAGCCTGCTCACCGACGGGACAGCTGGGGCACGGTATGCTGTGGCAGCGGGGGCGGCGGCCTTTGTGCTGGCATTCGCCTTGCGCTACGGCGGCCTCACCTACCCTCAATTCAGGACAAGCGACCTTGTGCTGAACATCCACAACGTCGAGGCTGTGCTGGGAGGCGATTGGGTGTTCACCGAGCCGCTAACCGACGGCACTCCCGGCCCCTAACCACCGGGGCTATACGCAGACGTGCTGCCGTTTACATTGCTGCGGGGGGCTTCAGAGGAGACGATTGGCCTCTTGCTGAAATG
>JBBSIX010000323.1:0-3338 GCA_038231875.1 Chloroflexia bacterium
TCTGGCCGTCATACGCCTTGATTTCCGCTCGGTAGTCATGCTCGCTCGTGTGTGGCACAGCGAGGAGAAGCAGCAATCCGGCGCATACGCTCTCAAGTCGGGTGAGGCACAAGTGGCCGCAGACTCGGTTCCTCTTGATCTGCACGGTGGGTATTCTCCTGAGCCGGGCGCGGGCGCGGGCGCCGACCGAGAGACGGTCGGCGAGGGGGCTGCGGACGATGCCGCCTGGGGCAGCATCATAGTGGACATGCCGGCCATATCATCTAACACCTTGCGCCACCAGGTGGTGCGCGCACCTGCCATGCTCGACCTGTTCGAGAGATTGCAGTTGCCTGTGGGGTTCGCGGGCGAGGGCGTGCTGCCGATAGGGGCGGAGGCCATTTTCGCGAACGGAGGCAACATCCGTGCAGGCTCTAAACAGCCCTCCAACCCGCACGGTCTTGCACTCAAGGTGCGCGCGCTCTATCCCACCCTCGACTTGCTCGGAGGGGTCACTGACTCCTTCGACCTGGGCGAGTCACGTCTCAAGGTCGCAGGCTGGATAGTATGCCGAGAAAATAAAGAGGCTTTGCGAGGTACTCCTGCCGAGAAGCTACCTGCGTGCTCAGTGTCGATATTCGACATGCTGGATGACGTAACCGCCACCAGGCAGGCCACCGAGCGGGGGTCAGGGCAGATGATATACAACTACGAAACACTGTGCGCCGGTGTGCAGGTTTATGTGCGCTGTGTACTCTCCCCCACCAGCGCCTTGTTGACGATGGGAGCGCTGGCGGCGGCGGTGGCGCGCTTCGAGCGTGACGGGTTGGTAGTAGGCGGTCAGTCTGCTCGCGGCTTTGGTTGGATGTCCGCGCAGCGACTGTTGCAGCCCGAAGGCTTTGAGGATGCTCTGCGCCTCTACGAAACTTTTGTGGAGGAGCATAAGGAAGCTCTACGAGCCGGACTGGTCACGGGCGCGCTCGGCACAGATGGGGTGATTGTTCGGTGAGCGCAGATTATGCCGGCCGAGACGGCTACAAAGCCGAGGCGGAGGCAGGCGGAGGAGGCGTCAGTCTTGAGATCAAGCAGTACCTCGCGTATGCTCATCTCCCCATCTTCCGCCGCCGTGTAGAGAAGGCCAAGCTCCTAATCGAGGATATGTTTGCGCGTTGCAACATACCGCCCTACGTTGCGTTTTCGATGGGCAAGGACTCGGCTGTGGCGCTGCACCTGGTGGCTCAGGTATGTCCGAACGTAGAGGCTCGCACCCTGTGCTTCCCCGAAACTCGGATACTCTACCGGGAGTGGGACTCACTGCGAGAAAGCTGGGCGGCACAGTTGCCTGACGTGCTGTTCTCGGAGTTCCTAGCCGAGCCTTTCCCGGATGCGGCCCCTGACTGGTTCTCACAACTGCGGTCCCCCCTCGGCAACTCCGCACGGCTCCTACTCGGCAACTCCGACGGGGTTTTCCTGGGGTTGAGGAGCATGGAGAGCAATGCCAGGCGCATGGCAGCCAGACGAGGCGGACCTATCAGGTTCGTTAAGCGCATGGTTTCGACAGGGCAGTGGGTGTGCTGCCCTATACAGGATTGGTCAATCACCGACGTAGGCGCGTACATCTACCACTACCGGCTGCCTCTGCTTGATGAGTACAAAGCGCATGGGCTTTCGATGCGTACGACCGCTGGATTGTCCATGATGGGGTTGCAGAAGGGGTTGCTGCACAACCTTCGGGTGAGAGACCCCGAAGCGTACAATATGCTGATCGCCCGGTGGCCGGAAATAGTGGCTTTGGGGGGCGGCGGTGGCTGATTCGAGTGGAATTGGACATGAGCGGACAGGCATGGCCGGCGACTTTTTCATTGACGGTCATGTCGCCGATGTGGTAGTTACCATATGTCGAGGAGACTAAAAAAGATGGAAGATAATAACGTCATTGATGATCGGGGTTCCGAGCCGTTACAAACCCGCTTACAGCGCCACCCGGCGCTCGATGCATGGGAGCATGATTGGCGGGGCAGGGCCGCGAACCCGCAGGCCGCTATGGTGCGCGCCGTCATGGTGGACGGCTCCCCCATGACGGCCTATAACTTGCCCAATCTCGACAATATGCTGGCGCGGGCGGTGGTTGACATTGCCACCGGCGGCGAGGGCATTCCTCCATCCTCGCAGCCCTACAGTCTGCCCGTGCCCCTGATCAGACTCTGGCAAAGCGCTGCCGGCTTGCCCCTGCACGCGGCGTCCTGTTTGTTCCCGGAGGCCCCCAGCCCTGCATACGTTGTGTCCGACATCCAGTATCTCCACAGGCGTATGCCCCCAGGCCAATGGTCGCGTGGCAGGCTCGCCGCTCGAAGGAAGCCGGCTCAGGCCCGTGATCACGGCCCTACCGCAGCCGCAGAACAGGCGGAACCGGCACACCTTACCGGGGGAGTCGGACGGTGGATGGAGAAGCGCACGCCCGTGCCCGTGACTGTGTGCCGAGTTTGGCAAGGGTTGGCGTTTGGGGACATAGAGGAGATAAGTCGTTTGCTCTACCATTTCTCCGCCATAGGCAAGCACCGCAGTCGGGGATTCGGCATGGTGGAGCGTTGGGAGTTTGTACCCATCACCAGCAAGCCGGGTGCTTGCCTGCTAAAGCAAAGTCGCGGGGGGGCCGCTACACTCACTCGGCCTGTGCCGGTGGAGTACGCCGAGTACGCCGGCTTGCGGTTCAGCGAACCGCCACAACTGCTGGGCTGGGCGATGCCACAATGGAAGCCCAGCCTGTTCTCCAGTGGCTACCCGGCGGGCGCGGTCGTAGCTACAACACAAAATGCCTGAGAATCCCCTTACGCTATATCCGGATGCGGTGGAAGAACGTGCCTTGCAGAGGCTTGACCAGGAGATTGCCGACCTGTTCGACTCCCCCCTGTCTGAGGAGGAACTGCTGGAAGTTGCAGAGCTGCGCGCCCTCGCCGAGGCTGAGGCTGAGGCAGAGGAAGACCTGGAAAGGGAGCGTAGGCGTGACCAGGCCCGCACAGCGCTCAAGCGGTTTTATCGTGGGGCCGTTCGTGAACGTAAGTTGGAGTGCCAGCGGGACTACTATGCCCGCAACACGGAGGCGGAGCTTGAGCGCAGTCGCCGTTGGAGGCAGGCCAACCGAGAGAGAGTGGCGGCGTGCCAACGGCGGTACTACCACGCCCGCCGCGCCCGTGAGTTGCGCCTGCGCCAGGAGCAAGAGCAAGAGCAAGCCGACCAGGAGAGCCGGCAGGCCGAAGGAGAGGCGTTATCATGCAGCAACTGACGTTTGGTTCTCTGTTCTCGGGCATAGGTGGTATAGACCTGGGCCTTGAACGGGCAGGGATGAAATGCGAATGGCA
>JBBSIX010000324.1:0-3295 GCA_038231875.1 Chloroflexia bacterium
CACCAATCCTGGTTTTGAGATCAAGGTCCTTGCCTCTCTTCTTGCGTTGGCTTGTGTTAATCTTATCTAGCAATCAAGGTATTATATCATGCCGTTTGGGTTGTTGTGCCGGCGGCACGGCCTCTGCTGTGTTGTGTAAGCTCATGGGTGTGCTGAGTATCTATGTCCCACAGGGACACAACCGACAATGAAAATAAAAGAGAGATTTTGGGGACACCCCAATCCCCGTCAGGGGAGTACCCCTGCACCCCCTTATTTTCAGAGGAGGGTGGCTGGATTAGGGACGGAGTTGGGGTGAGCCGGGGTACTCAAGCCAAACAGCCCGGTGACGAGGAGGCCGATAAGCCCACCAAGCGGTCGGCCCGCCGGCTGTTGAAGTTGGGTTGCCTCACGCTTGCGCTCGCGTTGTGCGGGACGGTGAGCGCGCTGGGCGTCGCTCTGCGGTCGGGGCCGCTCGTGCTCAATCTGGTGGGCGGCAACACCCTCATGCTCGGTTCCGACGCTTTCGTGTTGAGCAACTACTCCTTTCAGAACGGCTCAACCTACTTCCTTGACCTCGACGGCAACGGTGTGCGTAACATCTTGCAGTTTCATTATCTGTCCGACAGCCACCGTATAGAACTGGTGCTGCACCATGCCGACAGAAGCTCCGAGGGCGAACAGCACATTGTAGATGTGAACCTGCCCTAACTATTGCGGAATCTGCCGGGGTGTAAAATGTTGTGCGGCGGCCCCACGAACAGACCGATGTTCTTGCAACCCAACCTACCCCTTGCACGTACATGTGTCACATACGAAACAGCTACAGGGGAGTGCAGAGATGAGTTTTATGAGGAACCAAAACGCCGAAGTAAGGCAGCAGGAGCCTATGCCTGTGCCTGAGATGCGAGAAACGACGGGTGCGGGGCCGCTTGCCGTCGCCGACGGTGTGCAGGGTAGCGCCGCTTACGCCCCGCCGAGGCGAGTGCCTGCGCGCCGCAAGCTGGAGCGCATAGGCTACTGGGTAATCGTGGCGGCGGCTTTGCTGATTCTGCTGGTAGTGCTGGGCTTTGTGCTGCGGCCTGTGGTGGGTGGGCTGATCACGGCGTCGTACATGGGCGCGTTTGTAGGCGGGCTTACGCTGATGAACTTGCCTCGGATGTCGGGTTGGGCCAACGCTGTGCTGGGGCGCAGGGTCTTTCCGGTGGTGCAGGCACAGAGCGGCGAGCTTTGGCGGCTGTCCCTGGTGAACGCGGGGCTGATGTTCGCCTTCGCCTTCGCTTTCGAGGTGCTGGCCTACTTCCTGGGCGCGCTGTTTGCGGGCATACTCGTGTTCGGCGGGCTGATCGCGGCGGCTATTTTCTACAATCGCGCCCGGCAGATTATCATCAAGCCCTAATAAGCGGCATCCACGCAGCCGCCGAGCAGACGTAGGGGCCTCCGGCTTGGGACTCCTCTAGCTTTCCTCATGCTCGGCCAGCACCTCAAGCAGTTCTGCTCCGTACTTCTCCACCTGATTCCCTCCCACACCCTTGATCGCCCGCAACTCATCCTCGGCTCGCGCCCCGCTCCTGGCTATGGCCCAGAGCGTCTTGTCGTGGAAGATGATGTAGGGCGGCAGGTTGAGGCGGTTGGCGGTTACTCTGCGCCAGGCTCGCAGCCGCTCGAACAGGTCGGCCTCCGCCTCAGTGGATTCGCGGTCCTCCTCCTGTTGCAGCATCGTTCGCACGCGCTCGCGATCCTCCCTGCCGGTGCGCGGCGGCTGTCCGCCGGCAGCCCCTCGGTCGCGCTGCTTGGCCGGCTTCCGGGTCTTGAGCGCAACTGCGTCAGGGGGCACACCCTCTCTGCCCTGCTCGGTTATCTCCAGCAGGCGGAAGCCCTGCTCGCTTTCGTAGAAGGCGAGATAGCCGGCCTCCGCAAGCTCTTCGACGGCCCGACCCACCGCCGAGGGGGTGGCGCCGGACAAGGCTCCGAAGCCACGCACCCGCTCCGAGGTGACGTTGCTCGCCGCCGAACCCGTGAGGGCTTTCACCAGGCTGGGCTTGCCGGGCGAGAATGGAAAGGAGAGGAGACAGTCGAGTATCACCTGGCCCGGGTTAGCGGGCAGTTCCGCTATCTGAGCCGTATGGCGGGTGGGGCGGTCGAGCGGCGGGGCGCAAACGTCGCAACCGGAGCCGCAGTCTTCGATCTGCTCGCCCAGGTGGGCGGCCAGCATGCTGTGGCGGCAGCCATCATGGGCTGCGTACTCAAATATCTGCTCTATCTGGCGCTGCTGCGCCTGGTCTTGCTCCTTGAGCAGGCGGGGAATAGCCTGGGCAGTGCCATCGGGCGGGGTAAGTCGCTCCACCACCGGATCGCGCCGCTCACTCCGCAAGTTTAGCAGCCCCTCATCCTGCCAGGCAAGCAGACTTTGCTCCAACTCTGCCGGGTTCGTGCCCAGAGCATCGGCCAGTGAAGCGGTATCGCGGCGAGCCGTCCGGCTCGGGTCCAGGCGGGCGGCCTCGAGGAAGGCCGCAAACTGGGGGTCGTCTGCGGTTTCGGCGAGCAGTGTGATGGTGACGTAACGCGGGGCGTCGAGGTGGCGCAGGAGGAGGCCGCTGCGCTCAAGCATGCTCATGCCCACTCGAACCTGGGTGCCGGCCAGAGGGCGGCCCTGAGCGCCGGCATCGCGCTCCACGTCTTCGAGGCGCACGAACTGCGCTTTGCCCACCGGCATGCGGGCAAGCTCTCGATAGATAGCTCTGAGCGTCTCCAGCTTCATCTGCTCCTCGCGCTTCCATCGGCTCAGATTCGCCCTATCGCCGGGCGTGATCAGCAGCACACAGCGAGCAGGTCGTCCGTCGCGTCCGGCTCGCCCCGACTCCTGTACGTAGCTCTCAAGGGAGTCCGGCGGGCTGAAGTGGACTATAAAGCGCACGTTACTCTTGTCCACGCCCATGCCGAAGGCGATGGTAGCCACTATCACTCGTGTGTTGTCAAGCATGAACTGTTCCTGGGCCTGCGCCCTGACCTCCGCCTCCATACCGGCATGGTAGAATGCGGCGTTCACCCCCGACCGCTTGAGCATGGCCGCCAGTTGCTCGCAGGCATCGCGGCTGCGGGCGTACACCACCCCAGCTCCTCGCTCGCGCTTGCATATCTCCATCAGGCGGCGCATCTTCTGCTCTTTGTCGGCCAGTTCCTCCACTTCGTAGTAGAGGTTGGGACGGAAGGTGCCGGCGATCACCGGCTTGAGTACGCGGCCAAGCTGCGCGGCTATCTCATCGCGTATCTGTGGGGTGGCTGTGGCGGTGAGGGCCAACAGAGTGGGGTGGCC
>JBBSIX010000325.1:0-3292 GCA_038231875.1 Chloroflexia bacterium
ATATGGAAGTGCTTGCCCACTATGGCAGCGTAGCATAGCTTGATTAGTTGGAGTAAATGGTCCTCGTGCCTGCCCTCTCGCCTTGCCCTGTAGATCGAGGAACAACGATCAGGGCAGGCACGAGTGGTTCTTGGGCAAAGCCCAATTCAGGCCCCTACAGTTCATCCTTTACGAGTTGCCCCCGCTTCGCTCATACCCAAGTCTGACCGCTTACTCTGCCGGAGCCTGCAATTCGTACCACCAGGCTGTGATATAATATCACCCACACGGAAAGGGGTCGCATGGCAGCTACAGTGGCCGGAGAAGTCGCCCCTATGGGCAGTGTTGTAACAGTAGAGAAGCGGGCGGCACACGACAATTGGTTGGCGCTTGTGCCTCTTGTCGTGCTGGGCGGCATATCGAGCGCGGCCTACTTTGTCGGATTTGTGCAACCCTATCTCCTATCCGAGTTCTATGCCAAGCCCCTGCTGGATCTTGCCAAGATAAACGGGCACACAGCGAGCGCGGCCAACGACTGGGCGTTCACCTGGATTGTGCTGTTTGCCTGCTACTACCTGGCCTTTCGCCTGTGTCCCCCGGCTGCCCGCTCCTCGGCAGTCTTCCGGCGGGTCGCGCTTGCCCTCATCTGCGGCTGGGCCGCCCTTTTCTCGATCAGCCTCATCTTTATGTATCCTGTGGGCGCTGCCGACATCTTCGACCAGATTTTTCGGGCGCGCCTCACCGCCCACTATGGCCTCAACCCCTTCACCACCCTGCCCAGCAAGCTGCCGGGCGACCCTTTCCAGCAGTTCGTAGCCTGGCGGGGCGACGCCTCGCCCTACGGTCCTGTATGGGAGTGGCTGGCGGGGGGGACAAGCCTGCTCGCGGGCGATAGCCTGTGGAACAATCTCATCCTGTTCAAGCTGCTGGTAACGGTGTCCTACGGCATCAGTGTAGCCCTCACCTACGGCATCTTGCGCGTCACCAAACCCGATTGGGCGCTGAGGGGCACTCTTTTCTTCGCCTGGAACCCCCTCGTGCTGTTCGAGGTGGCGGGCAATGGGCACAACGACGCGATAGTGATGATGTTCCTGCTGGCGGCGGTCTATCTATTCGTGTTGGCGAGGCGCATGCCCGTTATCCCCGCGCTCATGGCCGGTGCGCTCACCAAGTTTGTGCCTGTTTTGCTAGTGCCGCCGGCCGCCGCCGCCATTTGGCGCATACGGCGCGGGCGTGCCGCGTCAGGCCGGGCAAACCCCCTCACCCGGCTCGAGGCTTTTTCGACCCTGGCGGTCGGCTCGGTGCTTGCCGGTGGGCTGGCGTTGGTGCTGTACGCCCCGTTCTGGGAAGGGCCGAACAGCGTCGGGGCGTTGGGCAGGAGCAGCCTCTTTACCGCCTCGATACCCAAAGTGGTGGTGGACGCCCTAACCGACATCTATGGATTCGTGCGCGCCGATGCCGAATCTATAGTCCGCTACTCGGCGTTGGGGCTGGTAGCCCTATTGGTGCTCGGCTTGTCGCTGGTTATCCTGAGCATGGGAAACGCCGTCACCGAGGCCGAGCAGCGCAAGCTGACGGACCGCACGCTGGCGGCTTTCTACGAGATTATCTTCTTCTACCTGGCGTTCGCGGCGCTATGGTTTCAGCCCTGGTATCTGCTGTGGTTGGTGGCCCTAACCGCGCCTCTGGCTCGCTACACCAACGCCAACCGCACCCTCCTGTTTTGCATCGGGGGCATCGCCAACTACTTTGTGTGGGATTTCATCTGGCTGTGGAACCGCACCGAGATACGCAACACGCAGATTATGTCGGCCCTGGTGATTTACACCGCTCCTCTGTTCTACTCGTTGTACGTGTGGCTCAGTCCCCTCTGGAAACGCACACAAGCCCCTGATGTAGTAGAATACACGCATGAGATAAGAAACGTGGACATGCAGGCCGAGACTGCGCCGGCTATTGCGCCGGGCGTGGCGGGCGGGCTGCAACAGCCGACCGGCTGAAACCCGTCTTGGGCTACTGTAACCATGCCCCAGGGGAGCGCCCAATTTGCCGCTAAGATCGCTTGTAATTCTGCCTACATACAACGAAATCGAGAACCTCCAGCCCCTGGCCGAGGCGATACTGGAGCGTGGGCCATACGACATACTGATCGTGGACGACAATTCGCCGGACGGCACGGGCGAGTTGGCAGACCGGTTGGCCGAGGGGCACAAAGGGCGCGTCCACGTCATGCACCGGCCCCGCAAAGAGGGCCTGGGCCGCGCCTACGTCGCCGGGTTCAAGTGGGGGTTGGCCCGCGACTACGATGTGCTGTTCGAGATGGACGCCGATTTCTCTCACGACCCCAGCCATCTCTCCGCCTTCATGCGCGAAATCGAGCGGGGGGCCGACCTGGTGCTCGGCTCGCGCAATATCCGAGGTGGGGGTACACGCAACTGGTCGCTCCTGCGGCAAGTAATCAGCAAAGGCGGTTCGCTGTACGCCCAAACTATCCTATTTTCCCCCCACCGCGACCTTACCAGCGGCTTCAAAGCCTTCCGCCGCCAGGTGCTTGAGGCGTTGGACATAGACAAAGTGCAGTCAAACGGCTACTCCTTTCAGATAGAGGTGACGCACCGCGCCCGGCAGATGGGCTTCAAAGTTAAGGAAACACCTATCATCTTCGTGGACCGCAAAGTGGGGACCAGCAAGATGAACGGCAAAATCGTGCTGGAAGCGATGGCGGTTGTCTGGAAGATAAGGTTCAGCAAGCCCGCGAGGCGCAAAGCGCAGGCCAGAGGCCGCAACAGCAAGTAGGCCCCTACAGACCGTTGTCCCATCTCAAGTCTGAACACTTACTTCGCCACAGGACGCTTGCCAACCCCTACCACAAGAGTTACAATTGTAGTGGTATAGTGGTAATGTAGTGAGACTTGCGACAACGGTCATTTTTGGAGCGTAGGAACAGCAAGGAACTCCCTACAGCTTGGGAGGCAAAGTATGGAAAAATCAACGCTTACAACCAAGAAGGGCTTGGCCCAAATGCTCAAGGGCGGGGTCATCATGGACGTGGTGACGCCCGAACAGGCGCGCATAGCGGAGGCGTCCGGCGCGTCGGCGGTGATGGCCCTCGAAAGAGTGCCCGCCGATATACGTGTGCAGGGCGGCGTGGCCCGCATGAGCGACCCCGGCATGATAAAAAGCATCATGGAGGCCGTCAGCATCCCTGTGATGGCGAAGTGCCGTATCGGGCACTTCATGGAGGCCCGCATCCTGGAGGCCATCGGCACCGACTATATTGATGAGAGCGAGGTGCTCACCCCCGCCGACGAAC
>JBBSIX010000326.1:0-3249 GCA_038231875.1 Chloroflexia bacterium
GCATACAGAGACGGCACAAGCAGACCGCCCCCGGCGTAAAAGTGCCATATTATACCACAAAAGGGGTTGCCAAGCGGCGCGTAAGTGGAACCCCAGGCCAAGACGATGAGCGGCCTCGTGCGGCAGAACCTATGAGCAAATCTGAAAGCCGCCGGAATAGGCCCGATGGGGCATACTTTACAGTCGCCGGCACGGTGCTTGCTATAATTATAGCTGCTGTTCGGAAATGGGCGCAAGTCGGTCCGAGCAGCCACTAAGAAGGAGTTCATTGAAACTCAAGGAGGTCAATTTACATGGCTACAGTAGTAGGATTATTCGACACAAGGGACCGAGCGCAGGCGGCTGTTGAGCAGTTGCGCACCATGAACATCAGAGCAGAGGATATAAGTGTTGCTATGCGCGCACCCGACACTGCCACTGCCACAACCACCACTACCACCGTTGATTCGGGTGCGGGTGGCGCGGTAACAGGCGCAGTTGGCGGCGGTCTGCTGGGCGGACTGGCCGGATTGTTGGTGGGCGTAGGCGCTCTTGCTATCCCAGGCATCGGCCCGGCAGCAGTAGGCGGCTGGCTGGCAACCACGTTGGCGGGCGCCGGTATCGGCGCGGCAGCCGGCGGTCTGGTCGGCGCCCTTGTAGATGCAGGCGTGCCCGAAGAAGAGGCTAGCCTCTATCACACCGGCGTGCAGCGCGGCGGCGTGCTTGTAGCGGCCCGCGTGCCCGACGGCCAGGAAGCTGCGGCTCAGTCCGTGCTCAACCGCAACGGCGCGCGCGACATCCGCAATGATTCCACCATGTACTCTGATGAGAACTTCCGCTATGACACAACCGGAGCGGATATGGGCGGCGGTGAGCACGGCGTAGGCGCCGAGGCTACCGGCGGTCTGGCAGGCGCGGCTACCGGCGCAGCGATCGGTGCGGCAGTGGCCGGCCCTCTGGGTGTCGGTCTG
This sequence comes from Chloroflexia bacterium, assembly GCA_038231875.1. GTDB lineage: Bacteria > Chloroflexota > Chloroflexia > QHBQ01 > JADMIH01 > JADMIH01. Next base: position 951 of record JBBSIX010000326.1, read on the forward strand.
GGCGCGGTAATCGGCGGCGCTACCGGCGCAGCAGCAGGCGGCGCAGCCAAGGGCGACGACGCAGGCGATGAGGTCGGCACCGTTAGCGGTGGCGCAGCAGGCGCGGCTACGGGCGCGGCTCTCGGCGCTGTGGGCGGCCCTGTCGGTATGGCAGTGGGCGGCGCTATCGGCGGCGCTGTAGGTGGTGCAGCCGGTAAGGCGACCAGCGACGCAGCCGGCGATGCTACAGACCCAGTTGTAAACGACATGAACGACAACACCACTGTTGTCTAATGTCTAACCAGAGGTCTTACATTGCGTAAGCATTAAGACGTAAGCGTTAGGGTCAGGGGCTTCAACTCCCCTGGCCCTTCGTATTTTAGCGGGCGATACTCTCGCCCATTTTACACCATATAGGGCGCAAACCTGGAGGATACCAAAATGAGCAGCAATAGCGACAGCGACGACAGAGAAGATCGAATGAGCGCCGGCACAGGCGCAACCACAGGCGCAGCCCCCGGCACGATCATGGGCAACGCCCTGGGTGGGCCGATAGGCGTAGCGGCGGGGGGCGCGCTAGGCGGCGCGGCTGAAGAGGCAGTCGGCGGAACGACCGAAGAAGAGTCCCTCGAAGCGCTGCCCCAAACATCAGGCTACACTCGCGGCTATAAAGAAGATATAGCGCCGGACGGGAACGAGAATATCACCCTCGACTTCTCAGGAACCACGATGGGCAGCGAACCGATCACAGGCGCTCCCCCCAACCCCGCCGCCGATCTCTAGCGCGTAAGGATTAGCCCACATGTGGGGGAAGCGTTCAGGGTCGGAGTAGACCAATCACCTGTAGAGGCCTGAATTGGCTAAGCCAATTCAGGCCTCTACAGTGAATCTCCCACGAGTTCTCCACCCCAAGTGTGAACACTTACCGTCCATCAAACCTTTTGCACCAGCGCCGCCGGATGATATAATCAACACGGCACGAGATCCCAAACCCCGGCAGCACCCTGGAGGATCATAAATGGCGGCAATTTACCCGGCAACCGAAGCTCCACTCAAGAGCTTGGCATACCAGCACATACTCTCCGTCGAGCAGTTCACCCCCGAAACGCTGGAGGCCCTTTTTTGGCTGGCCCAGCGTATGGACAGGCAGGTGGCGGAAGGTCGCGTCGAACAGGCGCTGACCGGCAAGGTTGTCGCCCATGTCTTCTACGAACCTTCTACCCGCACCGACCTCTCTTTCCAGGCCGCCACCCAGCGCCTGGGCGGGCGGGTGATCAACACGGCGGGCGGTGTGCATTACTCCTCCGTCACCAAAGGCGAGAGCCTGCACGACACCATCAAGACGATTGCCTGCTATGCCGACGCCATCGTGCTGCGTCACCCGGAGCGCGGCGCAGCACGCGAAGCCGCCTTAGCCTCCGATGCCCTTCGCGCCGCCATGCACAGCCCCACCCCCGTTATCAACGCCGGCGACGGCACCGGCGAGCACCCAACCCAGGCCCTGCTCGACTTGTACACGGTGAAGGACCGCTTCGGCGCCAACATAGACGGGTTGACTATCGGCTTCGTGGGCGACCTGCGTAACGGGCGTACCGTACATTCGCTCATCAAGCTGCTGGCCCTCGATCACTGCCGCGTCAACGTGGTGTGCATTTCCCCCGAAAGCCTCTCCATGCCCCAGGAATATATCGAGTTCGCCCGCAGCCGCGAGATGCCGGTCGAGGAGACGCAGGACTTGCAGGAGGCGATCCGGCACGTAGACGTGCTGTATGTAACGAGAGTTCAGCGCGAACGGTTCGTAGCTCAACAGTTGGAAGACCTGTCGGCGAAAATCTACGGCCTTCCCTACGATGCGCTGGACGGCGGGCGCAAGGAGGCCCTGCGACCCCTGGCCGACTTGAACGCCGCTCAAGAGTATCTATCCGCCCGCGATGTGTACGTGGTAGACCCAATGCTGCTCAGTCTCGCCCGCCGAGATATGATCGTGATGCACCCCTTGCCCCGCGTCAACGAAATCCCTGAGCAAGTGGACAGCGACGACCGGGCCTACTATTTCCGGCAAATGCAAAATGGCCTGTACACCCGCATGGCCCTTCTTGCATCGGTGCTCAACGGCTTGACGGCCTAAGCAGGAGAACTGTTTTTCCCGAAATTGTGGCATAATACAAGCATGGCACAGAGACGGAGCAGCGACGGAGCATCGCACCCCACAGGCAACGAAAGCAATGTGAACAACAACCGCCTTTACGAGGCTTTGCGCTGGCTGCAAAGGCCGTTGCGCGATGCTATCGGGGGCGCCGGCTTCGAGAGCCAACGCTAC
>JBBSIX010000327.1:0-3246 GCA_038231875.1 Chloroflexia bacterium
AGCGAAGCATAATACTCGTCCACCCCCACTTCGCCGGCAATCGCGGCGGCTGTGCGCGGGTTGTCGCCGGTGAGCATCACCACACACTGTACGCCCGCCTGCCTGAGCGCCTCAACCGCCTCCCTCACCCCCCGGCGTGGGCTGTCGGCCAGGGAAACTACTCCCGCCCCCGCTTCGCTCATGCCCCCCTGTGTGCCCACCAGCACCGGCGTGCGTCCCTGCTCCTGCTCCGCGCTGAGTATATCTGCTGCGCCCGCGATCGGTATGCCCAGTTCCTCGAAGAGCCTGGCGTTACCGACATACACCTCCATGCCGCCCACAACGGCTTTTGCGCCGAGACCGGGGAAGGCTGTGAAGTCGGTAGCCTCTTGTGTACTGCCGGGGAGGGCGCGGGCGGCATGAACAATCGCCCTTGCCAGGGGGTGCTCTGAGCGAGCCTCTACTGTGGCGGCCAGGCGGAGTAGGCCGTCTTTATCGCCATCGAGAGCGTGGACGGCCACAACGCGGGGTCGCCCCTCAGTGAGCGTGCCTGTTTTGTCGAAGGCCACCGCCTGCACCCTCCCCAGCGCTTCCAGAACGGCGCCTCCCTTGATCAACACACCCCGCCGGGTGCCGGCCCCTATCGCCGCCACGATGCTGACGGGTGTGGAGATAACCAGCGCACAAGGGCAGGCCACCACCAGCAGCACCAACGCTCGGTAGAACCAATCGCCGAAGGGTTGCCCGAACAAAAGGGGCGGCACCGCTGCGATCAAGGCCGCGCTGGCTATGACCACCGGGGTGTACACGGCTGCAAAGCGGTCCACGAACTGCTGAGAGGGGGCGCGGCGCGACTGTGCTTCCTCCACCATCTCTACTATGTGCGCCAGGGTGGTATCGTTGGCGGCAGCCGTGCTCCGCATACTGAGCGCCCCGGGGCCGTTGATGCTGCCGGCGAACAGTTCCGAGCCAGGCTCCACCTCCACCGGCACGCTCTCGCCCGTGATGGGCGACTGGTCCACCGAGGACCGACCCGCCAACACCACCCCGTCCAGGGGCACGCGCTCGCCCGGCCCGACCAGCACTTCCTCGCCGGGCTGCACCTCCTCTATAGGCAGCCTGATCTCTTGCGCTGCGCTGCCGGCTCCTACCGCACGGCGCACGAGGGCTGTGGCCGGCGACAGGTCCATGAGGGAGCGTAGCGCTCCCCGCGTCTTTTCGAGAGTGTACGCCTGGAGAGTGCCGCCGAAGGCAAACAGCAGCACTACGGTAGCAGCCTCGCCCCAGTCGCCCAGCGCCGCCGCGCCCACCGCCGCCACCGTCATCAGCAAGTTCATGTCGGCCCGCCCTGCACGCAGAGCCAGCAGCCCAGCCCGCGCGAAGCCCAGGCCGGAAATAAAGAGGGCCAACCCAAACAGGGAGTTCACCAGCCACACCGCAACGCCCGCAAACGAGAGGGCGAAAGCTGTTGCCGCCAGGAGTATACCCGCAGCCGTAGTAATCACCCGCCGCTCGCGCCGCCAGAACGGTTCCTCATCTAGAGACCGGCGCTTGCGTGCAGGCACAGCCCTGTAGCCCGCCGCCGATACCACCTGCCTTACCGCAGCCTCGGCGGGGGCGGCCCCCGCCTGGGGCACAATGAGCAGGCGGGCTGTGCCGAAGTTGACGCTTGCCTGCGCCACCCCCGGCAGCGCAGCCACCGACTTCTCTACTGTTTGGGCGCAGTCGGCACAGTCCATCCCCTGTATGATGAACTCCAAGTCTCTCTGTCGGCGTGCGGGAGGCTGCTCGACGGAATAGCCCAGGTCGGCGATGCGACGCACAAGCGCCTCGTGCCGGGCCAGTTGCGGATCATAGCTCACTTCAGCCAACCCCGCGCCAAAGCTGACCCGCGCCGCCTTCACGCCCGGCATCGTGAGCAACGACTTCTCGATGCTCACAGCGCAGTCGCCACAGTCCATGCCGGCTATGCGTAGCTTTTCGGTCTTGTCGGTCGGTTGGGTCAGTTGGGTTGGCGCTTTACTGCTCATCTCGTACATGCTCCAGGCAAACACTTACTAGCTTGCTGATATGGTCGTCGTCGAGGGAATGGTAGATAACCTTACCCTGGCGGCGGCTCCTGACCAGGCGCAAGCGACGCAGCACGTTGAGGTGCTGAGACACAGCCGACTCGCTGATGCCGGCAATAGCCGCGAGGTCGCAGGTGCAAAGCTCGCGGTCGAGCAAGCTGTAAACGATCTTGGCGCGGCTGGGGTCGGCCAGCGCCTGGAAGGTGGCGGCCAGCGCCCTGTACTCGGCGGCGGGCAACAGCCTTTCGCGTCCCTCCCGCACGCTCTCCGGGTGGACGGAGCGCACTTCGCACGCGGTCAGGTCTTGCTGCGGCGCCGACAGGGTGGCGGTAGAGTGGGTTGTTTGTTTTGCTTGCAGGTTTGTTTTCATCGCACGATTAAGTATACACTAAAACGTCGGCAATTGTAAATAGGTGCGCGATCGGAAGTAGTAGGGTGCGCGCCGGCTTCATGCAGACTTGGTACTCCCAGGACCGATTCGCCCAAATCTCAGGCCGATGCCTTCCTTTTCCGAGCACTCGCTCATTCTACAGCTCCAGCTATGTGTATAACCGTATGCATGGCATCGCGCCGGTGTAGCATCCGCGCAACCCCAGGAGGGGGCCGTTCGTTTCCTCTGTGTAAGGATGGAATACTATGCGTACAGATTGGATTTTACTTACTTTACTGGGTTTCTTGTGGCTGGCGGCGGGAGGTATAACCTGGCCCGCTCTCCTCAGGAAGCGCAAGAAATAGTAACTGCCTGTGTCCTCTGACGAGCCGGTGGTATTACTGGATGCCGAGGCGGTGCGCCGCGCCCTCACCCGCATCGCCCACGAGATACTGGAGCGTAACGCCGGGGCAGGCCGGCTGACCCTGGTGGGAGTGAAGACGCGGGGCGAGCCGCTTGCCTTGCGCCTGGCCGCGCACATAGAGAGGTTTGAGGGCAAGGCTGTGCCGGTTGCCGGCCTCGATGTGACCCACTATCGCGACGATAGGCCGGGATACAAGGGCATGCCGGGGGGACCGGAGAGGGCGCCGACATTCGCGCCCCACGTTGAGATAGAGGGGCGCACCGTTGTGCTGGTGGACGATGTGTTCTTTACAGGGCGCACCGTGCGGGCTGCTATTGAGGCTACCATCAGCCGGGGCCGTCCCGCCGGCATTCAGTTGGCTGTGCTGGTGGACCGGGGACACCGCGAACTGCCCATTCGCGCCG
>JBBSIX010000328.1:0-3206 GCA_038231875.1 Chloroflexia bacterium
GGTCGGTGGGCCGCCGCAGGTGTACCCCGCACACATTCAGCTTCGCCTCCTCAGCCAGCGCCACAGCCGCCGCCGCGCCGAACCCCGAGGAGGACCCTAATACAAGCGCCCACCCAAGTTCTGTAGGCTCTTTACTCTCCATCCTCATGCTCCTAGCTTTTCTGTTTGCCCGGCCCTTCGCGGCGCTTGCGGCGGGAGGTGCTTTTCTCAAAGTTCACCCAGGGTTCGTCGCTCCACTCAAGCTCGGTATGGCCGATAGCAACGGTATCCCCCGCCTGCACGCCCTCCCTCGACAGGGCGTCGGACACCCCCAGCTTCGCCAACTCGCGCTGCAGCCGTTCCACGGCGAAAGGATTGCTCATGTCGGTAGCCGTGATAAGCCGCTCGACCCGCGCCCCATTCACCCGGTATCGCGTCTTACTCTCCTGCGTCACCTCGAACCGCCCGGCAGCCGTCGCTGTGTGCCTGGGCCGCACAACCACCTCTGCATGATCGCTCTCGCCCGGTTCGCCCTCGTTCTCCTCGCCCACCTCCGGCTCTTGCTCCCACTCAGGCTTCGGTAGTTCGCGCAGCCGGGTCGCCACCGCTCGCATTAGTTCCTTAATACCCTGCCCCGTCGCCGCCGAGATCGGGTAGGCTGGATAGCCCATCTCTTTGAACCGCGCCGTCAGTTGCGGCAATCGCTCCTGCACCTCCGGGATGTCGGTCTTGTTGATAGCCACTATCTGCGGCTTGTCGGCAAGGTCGGGATCGTACTGCTCCAATTCGCTGTTGATCCGCTTGAAATCGGCCACAGGATCGGTGGTCTGCGAAGGATGCGCTTCGATTGCAGCATTTTCACCCCCCTCCGCGCCCTCGGCCATGTACTCGGCCCACAACCCCGCCGAACCGTCCACCACGTGCAGCAGCAAGCGTGTGCGTTCCACATGCCGCAAAAACTCCAGCCCCAACCCCGTGCCCTGGCTGGCCCCCTCGATCAGGCCCGGTATGTCGGCCATCACAAAGGTGTCGCCGTCTACCTCCACTACGCCCAGCATCGGGGCAAGGGTAGTAAAAGGATAATCGCCGATCTTAGGCTGTGCCGCGCTCACGACGGACAGCAGGGTGGACTTGCCCACGTTCGGATAGCCCACCAGCCCCACGTCGGAGATCAGCCTCAGTTCGAGCAGTACGGTGCGCTCCTCGCCGGGTTCGCCCTTCTCGGCAAAGCGGGGGGTCTGTCGGGTGGCTGTGGCGAAGTGGGTGTTGCCAAGCCCCCCTCGTCCTCCGCGCGCCACTATCATCGTATCCTCCGGCCTCAGCAAATCCTCATGCACCAGTTCGGAAGCCGCCCCCGACGCCGGGTCCTCATCAATCACCTCTACCATCGTGCCGGGCGGCACGTCTATGTACAGGTCTTTTCCGGCCTTGCCGTGCTTTTGGTTGTCGCTGCCCGCCCCACCGTGCTGCGCTTTGAAGTGCTGCTGATAATGGAAGGGCAGCAGCGTATTCAGGTCCGGGTTCACACGCAAAAAGACGCTGCCCCCGCGCCCCCCGTCCCCGCCGTCCGGCCCGCCTTTGGGCACAAACTTCTCTCGTCGAAACGACGCGCTACCGTCGCCACCGTTGCCGGCCTTTATCCAGATTTTCGCTCGGTCGTAAAACATAATTATTAGGCAACTGTACTACCTGTTACCTGTTAGCCTCCCCTTTGCCTTTTCGACAATCTCTCGATCATTTCGATAACTGAGCAACTCGCCTGCCTCCTCGATAGCTACCCAGCGGGCGATGTCCACCTCCCAATTGGGTGGGCAGAAGTCGCCGCCGGTGTACTCCATCAGAAAGTGGTACACCGTCTTGCGTATAAGCTCTGCATGGCGCGACCTGAAGAAGTAGACCACTTCGCCGAGAGGCTCCACAACGCGGGCGCTCAGTCCGGTTTCTTCCTCGACCTCGCGCAGGGCGGTTTGCTCATGGCTTTCGCCCTTCTCGATATGCCCCTTCGGCAGCGACCAATCGTGATGCCGTGCGCGATGCACCGCCACTACCTCGTAGCCGCCGTTCGCCGGCCGGTACACTACCCCGCCCGCGCTGTACTCAGCACGAGTAGCGCGCCCGGCGTTTTGCGAATCTTGCTCTTTGCTCATAACAACCTACGAGCAGTTTCTATGCCCCAGTCTCTGCTCGGCTCAAGCCGCCCCTAGCGCCTGCACAAGCTCTCCCATATTCTCCAGAACAAGATCGGGGCCGGCGGCCTTTATCCCCTCGCCCGCCGAACCCCACAGCACGCCCGCAGTGCCCATTCCTGCCGCTTTGCCCGCCTGAATGTCCACCAGCGCATCGCCTACGTAAAGCACCCTCTCAGGCGCGAGGCCGAGCCGCGCGGCGGCCACAAGCAGAGGGTCGGGATATGGCTTGTGCCGCTCGCTGTCCTCGTAAGTGACCACCACCTCGAATTTCGGAGCCAGGTTGAACAGGTCAAGCCCCTCAACGGCAACCACAAGCCCTTTAGAAGTGGCGACACCCAGGCGGTACCCCGCAGCTTGGAGGGCATCCAGGGTCTCCAGGGCGCCGGGCGCGAGCCTCACAACGCTGTGGTCGGCGGCTTGCTCGTAGGTGCGGTAGACCTCCATAAGCTCCTCGCTGCGCCCCTGGGCTACTTCCTCAAGGCACTCCCGCAAGGCGCGGCCCACAGTGGGAAGTATCTCCTCGCGGGTCATCTCGCGCCCAACGCAGGTGCGGACCGTGTGCTGCCAACAACCAACGATAAGATCAAGCGAGTCGATGAGCGTGCCGTCGAGGTCGAACAGCACGGCTGAAAACGGTTTGTTCATAGAGAGAAGGGTTTACCTCAAAGAAAAAGACGCCCGGCGAGGCGTCTTAGCGGCGGAGAGGGCGGGATTCGAACCCGCGAGGAGCTTGCACCCCTACCCGCTTTCCAGGCGAGCGCACTAGGCCACTATGCGACCTCTCCAAGATGCGGAACGTGAAGTTTGGCCCAACGCCGTTACAACCTCACGACCTGTATTCAGTTGGCGGAGAGGGTGGGATTCGAACCCACGGAAGGTTCATCACCTTCAGTCGTTTTCGAGACGACCGCACTAGTCCGCTATGCGACCTCTCCACACAGAAAAAGAAACCGGCACAAGGCCGGTATAGCGTGACTGGAGGGACTCGAACCCCCGACCTTTGGGTCCGCAACCCAACGCTCTATCCACTGAGCTACA
>JBBSIX010000329.1:0-3160 GCA_038231875.1 Chloroflexia bacterium
CTTGGCATCTCATCCGCTGCGAGCCTGTGCGGTTGCGCCCTGCTTTCACTATATGGCGGCTCTGCCTACAGTACGGGCATGTTCTTTGTGTCTGTTCCATATCTCTATTTTACTGCTTCTCTGCCTTTTTCACCACTCCCTTCTGCGCCGTTGTCTTCCATCGGCGCAGATTTGTTGGTACTGGGCATTATTCAGGACGAGCCTTTGGCTCCAGCTGCACAGGCGCTCGACAGCGAGTGGTCCGGTTTGCTGACCGCCGCCGTAAGCGAGGGCACGTTCAAGGGCAAACTATACAGCCTTGAGTGGATATATCCGGCACCGGGCAAGGCCAAGAGAGCGCTGCTGTTGGGACTGGGCAAGCATGCCGAGTTCGACCTGCGTGCCCTGCGGAGGGCGGCCTCGGTCGCGGTGAGGCAGGCGCAGAATAAAGGCGCCGGCGATGTTTGCCTGGCGCTTCCCTCGGTGGAGGGCTTGGGCCATGGAAAGTTTGCCCAGACGGTTGCCGATGCTGTGCTGACCGCCTCGCAGGGTTCCGACCTGTACCGTGAGCGGAAAAATAGCACACCAGTTTCCAGCGTGCAAGTCTGGGTAGGAGACGCGGGCGGCGAGGCCGCTCAGGGTCTGGAGCGCGGACGCCGGATTGCCGAAGCCGTGCTGTTTGGCCGCCGGCTGGGTGACGAGCCTGCCAACGTGATGACGCCTTTGCGCGTGGCCGAAGAAGCAGCGCGATGGGCGGAGGAATGCGGTCTGCAATACCGTGTTCTCGGAGAAGATGAACTCAGGGCGGCCGGTATGGAATCGTTGCTCAGTGTATCGCGGGGCAGCACAGTACCCCCACGCCTTGTGGCGCTCACTTATGACGGGGCGGGCGACGAAGCGGGCCGGGACAGCGAAAGACTGGGGCTGGTGGGCAAAGGTGTGACCTTCGACACCGGGGGCATCTCGATAAAGCCCTCCGCCGACATGCACTACATGAAGTACGACATGTGCGGGGCGGCCACTGTGCTTGCGGCCATCGGCGGCGCGGCCAAGTTGGGTTTGCGCCGCAACGTGCTGGCGGTAGCCGGGCTGGTGGAGAATATGCCCAGCGGTACGGCAAGCCGTCCCGGAGACGTGGTGCGCGCCGCCAACGGCAAGACGATTGAGATCATCAACACCGATGCCGAGGGAAGGCTGGTGCTCGCAGATGCGCTCGATTACGCCCGCAAGCAGTGAGCTGCCCGCCTCGTGGACGTGGCGACGCTGACCGGCGCAATAAAGATCGCTTTGGGCGAGGCGGCGACCGGCGCGATGGGCAACGATGAGGCGTGGACCGCGAGGCTACTCGAGGCCGCCCGTGCAGCAGGCGAACCTGTGTGGCCGATGCCCTTGTACAAGGAGTACGGTGAGAAGCTCAAAAGCAACATCGCCGATCTGATGAACACAGGAGGACGCTACGGAGGCGCGCTGATCGCTGGGGCTTTCCTCCAACAGTTCGTGGCCGACACTCCCTGGGTACACCTCGACATCGCCGGCACCGCTTACACTGAGCGGGACCACCCCTGGCAGATGAAAGGCGCAACAGGCGCGATGATCAGAACGCTGATTGATCTCTGTGAGCCGGCCTGACCTATAGGGCTTGCGGCTCCGGTAGGCTTGTGCCCGACGCTGGGGCATCGTCGCGGTTGTGACTCCAATGGGATGGCATGTAGAGGAGGCCCCAGCGTTCGGGTAGGTCGGGGGTGGGCTGGACCACAAAACTCGCCGCTCGGTGCTGGTGGTCGAGAATATCGGTCATCTCCGAGGCTGTGAGGGCCGTTGTAACGTAGTACCGGCCCGCCAGCAGGGGTAGTCGTTCGAGCGTATAGTCTACGGAGCCGGCGCCCTCTATGGCGGGTATCTTGAGGCCGGAGAAGCGCGTGTTTGGCCCGTTCAGGTGGACCCCGTTCTCGGTGTATAGCGCCAGCCCGAACACCGGGTCTTTCACACGGTCGTGGGCCTCGTAGTAGAGGCGTATCGTAAAAGGCTCGTCCGTCTTGAACACTGCCGCTTCCTGTTGGTTGCCGCCCAGGAAGGCCACCCTCGTAATCCTGGCGTCGGCTGTGGGTGGCGGGGGGGCTAACGGGGCCGCTTCTCTCTCTGCCTCCTGGCCGGGAGCCGCGCCTCCATCCCAGTCGTCCTCAGCGGCGTTCTCCTCAAGGGGAGTTTCATCGGCGGCCGGGTGGGCCGGCATCTGCACCGGTCTGGACTGTTGCTCGGCCAGCAGCCTTTCCGAGTGCTTCTCATTTTCGTAGGCGAGATAGCGGTCTATAACTTCACCTGCTGCGCCGTCGGCTATAACCCGCCCATGATCCAGCCAGATCACCCGCTTGCACAGCACGCGCACCGCCTCCAGAGCGTGCGACACAAAGATGATAGTTACCCCGCGCCGGCGCAGAGCCGCTATATGGTCGAGGCACTTGCGCTGGAAAGCCTCGTCGCCCACCGCCAGCACCTCATCGGTCAGCAGGATGTCGGGGTCTACATTGATGGCTACCGCGAAGCCCAGCCGCATCACCATGCCGGAAGAATAATGCTTGAGCGGCGTATCTATAAACTCCCCAAGTTCCGAGAAGTCGAGTATAGCATCGTAGCGGTTCGCCATCTCCTTGCGGGAAAGACCCAGCAGCGAGCCGTTCAAGAATACATTCTCACGCCCCGTTAGTTCGGGGTGAAAGCCGGTGCCCAATTCGAGTAACGCCGAAATCTTGCCTTTCACCGACACACTGCCGTCCGTAGGCTCCAAAATCCTCGAGATCAACTTAAGCGAGGTGGACTTGCCGGAGCCGTTCTCTCCTATCAGCCCTACTGCCTCGCCCGCGTAGATGCTGAAGTTGACATCCCGGAGCGCCCAGAACTCCTCGTTGGCGGGGCGCGGCATGGCGACACCCATGCGTGAGGGCGAGCGCAGCCCAAACAGGCTGACCACCATGTCCTGGAACGAGCGGGGCCGTTCGTGATGCAAGATGAAGCGCTTGCTGACGTGGCTGAACTTTATCACCTTTTCGGGCCGTGCAGGCGAGGGTTCGCGCCTGGGGCTGCGGGCATGGAGCATGACCGCTTTGTCGGGCGCTGAGACATCGGTCGCTGTTCGAACTGCGGCTTCCCGGTCCATTTCAGTGCGCTCCTGTGGCCGCTCGAC
>JBBSIX010000330.1:0-3130 GCA_038231875.1 Chloroflexia bacterium
ATTCTCCTGGTCCCGCCTGTGCAGTTTATGCTCGCGGCAGCCGGTGAAACCGTTGCATACCACGAAAGGTTGCTCAACAGCGTGACGAGCGCCACACAAGTGCAGCTGAACGGGGCAAGTCTCAGCGGCTGGGAAGTTACCGTGCAGCCTTCACAGGTGGTAGTACAGCCCGGAGTGCCGCAGAACGTTCTGGTGGGCGTACATGTGCCCGCTCACCCTGAGCACCCACTCGATGTGGAGCGCGTAACCGCCTCTGCCGAAGGCTTGCGGAGTAGTTCGGCGTACCTGATCACCATCGTCGGACACCATGCCTTCGAGGATGTGCCCCAGGGCCACTGGGCCGACTTGCCGGTGCAATATGTGTATGCGGCAGGCATAGCCTCCGGCTACTCGGACGGCTCTTTCCGACCTGACAGCACGGTGACGCGAGCGCAGTTCGCCAAAATGCTTGTAACCGCAATGGGTTGGCAGACGAACGACTCGGCGCAGACCACCTTCTCGGACGTTGCGCCCTCCTACTGGGCCTACAACTACATAGAGGCGGCTGCGGCACACGGGGCGGCCAACGGCTACGCGGACCGCACTTTCCGGCCCGATGCGCCCGTTACTCGCGCACAGATCGCCAAAATGACGGCTATGGCGCGCAAGTGGGATACCGCTTCCTTTGCTTCCAACGCCTACCAGGACGTGGTAGCGGGCGACTGGTCGTATCGCTACGCCTCAACGCTCAGGGCGGCGGGGGTAATGCTGGGCTACAAGGACGGCACCTTCCGACCCGACGCGCCGGCCACTCGCGCCGAAGCCGCAAAGATAATCAGCCTGGCCCTGTATAGCGAACCGGCCAAGTAAGCCGGTAGGAATGCCACGCAAAAAGAAGGGGCAGCCCTCCGGCTGCCCCTTCTTTTTGCTGCTACATCCTGCGCCGCCTAGCTACCAGCACGCCTACCACCAGCGCCGTCCCTAGAACAGCCAGACCCACCTCTACCCAGAAGATTGCGGGGCGACTCGGTGGGTCGTTAGGCTCGGTCGTGTAGGACATGGGCGGCGCGGCGGTTGTGCTTACGTCCGGCGCCTGCTTCGGCACGCCGGGTTGCGCCTCAAGCCTTGTGGTGTTGGGGCTGCTGTTGACGCTCGCCGCAATCGGGGGCGCGGTTGGTGCCTCTATGCCGGCAGTCGGCGTACCACCCGCCTCAGCCTGCGGCAAGAGACCTACCGGCCCGTCTGTGGTAGCTGTAGTGTCCATCATGGCGCTGCTCCTTGCGCCCCCCGTCTCCGGCCTGGCGCTATCCGACAGGGCGCTACTTTGGGGGGCTTGTGCAGTGAGTGCCGTAGGACTACTCAATTGGCGATTCACACCGAGATCACCAATCACCACGAACAGCATCAGGGCGAAGGCCAGCGCCGCGCCGGTCGCCAGCCGAGGAGCCGAGCTGGGAGCGAACAGCCTCTGTAGCAGGGAGCCTTGCCTGGGCCGCGCTGCCACCATCTCCTCGGTAAGGGTAAAGGCGCGTGGCGGCATCACGGTGGGCACCGAGCGCAGCATCCTTTGGGCGGCCTTCAACTCTACGTAGTCGGCTCGGCAGTCAGGGCATGCGGCGATATGAGCGCGCACTGCACCGGCTTCGGACGGCGCAAGCGCGCCGTCTATGTAAGCCGAGATCAGGTCGTTCACGTGACCGCCGGCCCCTTTATCTACGTCTCCCCATTTCTTAGACATCGTTCCTACCAACTTCTGGACGCTGCTGCGCCATACTATGTCTATTAAACGCGGCTTTGCGCGCTATAGTTCCCCATACATGAAAGCCGGTGTCTATATACGCCTTACGTGCCGGGCAGCACTCCGCGCTCCCGCAGGAAGTCTCTCATGCGAGAGCGGCCGCGGTTGATGCGCGACTTGACCGTGCCCAGATTAGCTCCTGTAACGGCGGCTGCTTCTTCATAGCTCAACCCCTGCACGTCAACCAGGACGAGAGCGATACGCTGGTCGTCCGGTATCTCCAGCAGCCCCAACTGTATAGTCTGCACTACTTCGCTACGCAGCACGGTAGATTCGGGATCCACAGTGGGGTCCAGGTCGGCTATCGGGAGCGGTTCACCTTCGTCTTCGGCGTGGCCCGTGCCCGAACCGGAGAGCGACTGGGTTGGCCGGCGCTTGCGGCTCCTGAGCATATCGAGGCAGGCGTTGGTGGCTATCCTGAACAGCCAGGCGCGGAAGTAGTCTCCTTTAAACTTACCGATGGCACGATAAGCCGACAGAAAAGCCTCCTGAGTGGCGTCGGCGGCGGCCTCGGGGTCGGAGAGCATACGTAGGCAGATGTTGTACACGCGAGTCTGATAGTGCAGCACAAGCCAGTTGAAGGCCGCCAGGTCGCCCCCGCGTGCGGCCTCTATGTAAGGCTGCTCCTCATCTCGACTGTGAGTTTCGACACTAGCGCCCGCGTTCTCCATACTAAGAGTATAGCAGAGGAATAGGTTTCTATGGGTGAGGGGTTCGGAGGGTAGACGATGTGACTAGGACGAAAACACAAAGACACAAAGACGCAAAGGACGACGCAAAGATTTTTGTTGTTCAGAGGTCGGCCATGAATGGTCGCAAGAGTAGCCGGAATAGGGGAAGATATAGTTGGTACGCGAGGAAACTTGATATGTGAGGGAACCCTAAATTCTTTGCGTCGTCCTTTGCGTCTTTGCGTCTTTGTGTTTTCGTCTCATAGTTAAGATAAACGAATTGGCGTGTTATGTAAGTGTTGGGAAGAGGGGTGGATGACTCGTGAAGGATGAACACTTACTCCAGGCGCACCTTAATCGCGCCCTGCCAGCAGTCTCATGCCGTTGAGGGTTACGAGGAGCGACACGCCCATGTCGGCGAAGATAGCGCCCCACAAGGGCAGCATCCCCCCGGCGGCGAGTGCCAGCGCAACAGCCTTCACTGCGAGCGATACAGCTATGTTTACCCGTATGACGGCATAGGCGCGGCGTGACAAAAGCACGGCATAAGAGAGGCGCGACAGGTCGTCGCTCATAAGGGCTACGTCGGCCACCTGGAGAGCAGCATCGGTGCCGGCGACGCCCATAGCAATGCCCACAGACGCGGCGGCCAGGGCCGGGGCATCGTTGACCCCGTCGCCCA
>JBBSIX010000331.1:0-3115 GCA_038231875.1 Chloroflexia bacterium
GATCGGCGGCGACGGCGGCAAGATCGGCCCGCAAGACCGCGAAGTGGCGGTCGGCAGCTGCCCGTAGGCGGGCCAGGTCGCCGTCTATCTCCTGGGCTACCCTCATCCAGTCGGGGGCATAGCCGCTGTTCTCCAACACCTTGAAGGCCGCCCGCATTTCTTTGGGCACGAACGGGTTGTCTTCGATTTGCAGGGGCTTGCCCATCCCCTCTAAATTGTCGAACGCCCCAGCCTCCATCGCCTCCTGAATACGGCGGTCGGCGATGCGGTCCAGCCTGGCAAGTATCTCGTCGGCAGCTATTTCGTCCATAGCAATCTCCCTGTGGAAAAGCCTGTATGTGAATTATATCACAAGAAGAAGGGGAGGTAAACTGCCCTGTGGAGCGCAGCTGATCAGGCGGGTTGCTTTTTCAGCACGATGTGGAACTCCGAGGGGCGTACAATCCGGGCCCCTCCGACTGCGCCCAGCACGAGTAGAGGTGTAGATGATATAGGTACAAGCAGTTACCAACAGATATGGACAACTATTCAGGCTCGAAGCGTATTTCGCCTTTGCTTACCAGATTGTCGACCGCAGCACGGCTGAACCTGTCGGCTGTTTGCATAGCCTCTTCGCGCCGTCATCTTCTCATACTCGCTGTAGGCATGATAACCACCGCAGGTGACTACTCTGCCGGCTCTCAGGGCGTAGGTGCAGCCGGCGGGGTCTCGATCCCCAGGGCTGCGGCGAGGCCGTCCAGGTCGGCTTTCATGGCATCTATCTCGCGGCCATAGGTAGCCCAGTCGCCGGCTTTCAGGGCGGTCTGAGCGCGGCTATAGTGGCTCTGGGCCGAGCGGGTCAGATCGGCGGGAGAGCCTGTCGAGCCGCCGGGAGTGGTTGGCTGAGGCGTTACACCGGCAGCAGGCGTTGGGTTTACGCCTGGCCCTTGACCTGCGCCTCCAACTACCTGCCCAGGGGCGAGCTTGAACGCCACGTCGAGGGCTTCGTTGAGGTCCGAGCCGATGCCCACGTTGCTGCCGGTGGCGACGATTACCCTCTTCAGTTCGGGGAAGTTGCTCGTCCCGGTGGCTTGCAAAAAGAGCGGCTCAACGTACAGCACCGAGTTGCCGATTGGTATTACCAGCAAGTTGCCCCTGATAACAGTAGAACCGCTCTGGCTCCACAGCGTCAACTGCTGAGAGATAAGGGTATCCTGGTCAATGCGAGCTTCGATCTGCTGAGGACCGTACACAAGCTGCTGCTTGGGATAGCGTATCACCTCCACCTTGCCGTAGTCCTCACCGTCGCTCTTTGCGGCCATCCAGGCTATCATATTGCTTTTGGAGGCGGGGGTGAAGGGCAAAATCAGCATGAACTGTTCGTTACTTTCGCCCGGCAACGACATGTTGACATAATACGCTTCCAACGGCACTGAGTTTTGGTTCTGCGTGCCGAAGGGAACCTTCCACAGGTCTTCTTTCTGGTAGAACACCTGCGGGTCCGTCATATGGAACGTGGCGTACATCTGCGCCTGGATATTCATCAGGTCTTCGGGGTAGCGGATGTGGGCGCGCAAAGCGGCCGGCATCTCCGAGATGTCTTTGAACAGTTGGGGAAAGATGTTGCGATACGCCTGCACTATCGGATCGCTCTTATCTATCACGTAGTAGACGACGGTGCCGTTATAGGCGTCAATCGCCACTTTCACGGAATTGCGGATATAGTTGAAGCCGCCATAGGGCGACGAATATGGGTAGCGGTCGCTGACGGCATAGGCATCTTGCAGCCAGTAAAGTTTGCCGTCGGCGATCACCAGATAGGGGTCGTGGTCGTACTTAAGGAAGGGGGCCAGGGTCTGCACGGCGTCCTGTATCTCGCGGTGGAACAGCACCCGCGTTTGAGGGGTGATGTACTCACTGAGCATCACGTTGCCGTCGCCGAAGCGCAGCGCAAAGAGGAGCTTGGTGAAGAAGTTGTCTATCGTCACCCCGCCCCGGCCCTTGTAGTCGGCGTACTGGTTGCCTTCCACAAGCGGGTAGTCGAACTCTTGTGTGCCGCTGTTGACGAATACGTAGTTGTCGGTCTGCTCACCGAAATAAATCTCAGGCTGCGTGATCTTGAGCGAAGGCACGTCTGTCTGAGGGGGTATGTTCTTCACCAGGAGCTTGGGCAGGCCCTCGCCTTCGATCTCATTCACGGGCGACACCACGGCGCCGTAGCCGTGCGTATAGGTGAGGCGCTGGTTCTGCCAGGTGCGTATCTGCTCCTGCAATCCATCAGGGGTAAGCTCTCGCCCTGAGAGCATCACCTGACGCTCCTGGCCGTCTATGGTGTAGCGGTCTATGTCTACGTGCCGGAAGGTGTAGTAGGGGCGTATCTCCTGTAGCTGGGCGTAGGTGGCAAGTATGGGGCGGTAGTCCCACAGGCGAATGTTGTTCACGGTGCTGCGGTTGTCGGCTATCTGCACGGGAGTAATAGTGTCAACGGCGGGAACCTCGCGGTCCTTGAACTTGTCCAGGCCGAACGCCTTGCGGGTGGCCTCGATGTTGTTGATAATGTAGGGCCGCTCCTTGTCGAACTCGCTCGGCTTGACCACAAACTGCTGCACAAAGGCCGGGTATATCCCGCCCACCACCACCCAGGCTGCCAGCCACACGCCCACCGCTCCCAGCAGCAGCCGCCAGGTGCGCCGTCTGATATTGATCAGCAGCAGCGCCGCCATGAGCACCGCCACCACCGTGAGAATGTTGAGCGAGGGCAATTTCGCGTTCACGTCGGTATAGCCCGCGCCGTAGGCCACCGAGCGCATCGAATAGAGCAAGTCGAAGCGGCTCAACCAGTAGCCCACCGCCACAACCAGGAGAAACAATGCGCCCAGCACGCTCAGGTGTGCCCGCGCGCGAGCGTCGAGGCTGAAGTTGAAGCTAAGGGAATCGCGGCGATCCGGTTGTGCCGCTTCGTTCAGTTGACGGCCAAGCTGGGGCGCAGCTTCCAGGCCGTAGATGATGGCGGTGCCGATGCCCCCCAGCACCAGCAAAGTTAGCCCCCAGCCGCGTAAAAACTCGAAGAAAGGCAGACCGAATACGTAGAAGCCGATGTCGTTCTGGAAAAGCGGGTCGGCCTGCCCGAACGGCA
>JBBSIX010000332.1:0-3111 GCA_038231875.1 Chloroflexia bacterium
AACCTATCAGTCGAGGATATGCTCGGCAAGGCGAGGCAGCGATAAGAAAAGCTAGATACGAAAAAATGGGCGCCCATCTCTGGTGGACGCCCATTTTCCTCGGTTTTAAGCGGAATTAGTAGCTGCCGCTACTGCCCGCACCTGCGCCGCTCTTGTTGCTGTTCCAGGCATCGGAGTACATCTTCTGCCCTTTCTGCACGGCATCCGGGTCCAGATTGGCCGCATCGCTCAGGTCGCGCACCACAGCGTAGGAGATGACCTTGCCCAGCCGCTCCACGAAGTCGGCGGTCTGCTTAAGGTTGCGTTGGCAAAGCTGCGCCGTCTGCTCGTCCCGCACGGCGAGGGCGGTGGTCATCAGCATCGTATAGCTGATATTCACCAGGCTCAAGGCGGTATAGTCATCGCGCAGGTTCTTGGAAACTTCGTCGGCGCGCAGCTTGTCAATCGCGCCCGCCGCCACACCCAGGATCGAGGCCGCCGCTTCCTTGATGGGGCCGCTCACCTGCCCGCCCAACTCCTTCAAGCGGTTACGCACTTCGTTGGTCTGCCGCTCCAGGGTATCGCGCATCTCGACCAACAGCGGGTTTATATCTTTCTCGTCTTTGGTCTCTTTGACCTGCTTGTCAATCGCCTGGTAAACGTGGCCCAATACGCCAACTTGGTCGGAAAGGTACTGAGTTATAATCTCGTTCTTTTTGTCTTCTGCCACTTATATAGCCTCCTTAATTTCTCACTTTTTCTTGAGCACTTATCGCTCGTATGCCCTCCACAGCATTACGTTAGGAAACTCAAGCTCCATAACGGAGCCGGTAGTCCTACCCGACTCCTAAGCATGTTTTGTGCCAATCAAGGTTGTGCCCCTTTGTGGCATTATGAGCAGAGCCAACCTCCTTGCCGCCGTCATTCCAAACCCGAATTGCCTGAATTGGCGTAGCCAAGAACCAAGGGATCAATCCCCTAAGCGGTGGTGTGTCATTCCGAACGCAGTGAGGAATGACAAGGGCCTACCTGGTACACTGTTGCCGAAGGGTTCGGCACTTGTTGTACCTATGAGTAAGTGTTCTGGGTTGGGGTGGAGGCTTTGTGGAGGACTCATTGTAGGGCCCCGAATTGCGAAGCCACCACCCCAACCCTGAACACTTACACCCACGAACAGGCTTGAAGCCGCCTCCCTCTCTGTGCTACACTAACAGACGGACCTTCCTAGAATTACAGCACAGAGAGGCTCCACAGAAAGCTCAATGGAGAGAAAGGAGACAACTTATGACTATGCCTACAGGCGGCCCCGGCAGCCCTAGCGTGCAGAAAGCCGAATATGCGGAAGAGGCCCATCGAGGCAACGAACAGCCCACCTTTGCAAAGGAGTTGGTGAAGAACTATATCGGCGGCAAGTGGGTGGAGGGGGGCGCGGGCAAGACGTTCGACAGCCGCAACCCCGCCACCGGCGAACTGCTTGGCGTGCTTACCATCTCGGACGCGAACGATGTTAACAAGGCGGTAGAGGCCGCCGAAGCCGCCTTCAAGAAGTGGAGGCTGGTGCCCGCGCCGCGCCGGGGCGAAATCTTGTTCAAGTGCGCTCAGATGCTCGTGGAGCGCAAAGAGGATTTGGCTCGGCTGATGACACAGGAGATGGGCAAGGTGCTGGCCGAGGCCCGGGGCGACGTGCAGGAGGCCATTGACATGACCTTCTACATGGCGGGCGAGGGCCGCCGCTTGCTGGGCGAGGTGACACCTTCCGAGCTGCCCAACAAGTTCGCTATGGCCGTGCGCGACCCTATCGGCGTGGTGGGGGCGATCACCCCTTGGAACTTCCCTATCGCTATCCCAAGCTGGAAATTGATGCCCGCCCTGATCGCCGGCAACACGGTGGTGTTCAAGCCGGCCTCCGATACCCCCCTGCTGGCTATCGAACTGGTGAAGATACTCACCGAGGCGGGCCTGCCGGAGGGGGTGGTGAATGTGGTGCTCGGTCCCGGCGGCAGCGTAGGCGAGGCGATCATCGAGCACCCCGGTGTGCATCTTATCTCCTTCACAGGCTCGACGGCGGCGGGCCAACAGGTGGCGATGATGGGGGCCAAGACCCTCAAACGGGTGTCGCTGGAGATGGGCGGCAAAAACGCCATCATAGTGCTGGACGACGCTGACCTGGACCTCGCCGTCGAGGGCATCTTGTGGAGCGCATTCGGCACCACCGGCCAGCGCTGCACCGCAGCCTCCCGCGTGATCGTGCAGCGCGGCGTGCTGGACGAACTTCAAGGTCGCCTGGTGGAGCGGATCAACAAGTTTCGCCTGGGCAACGGCCTCGACGAGGGGACCGACATCGGCCCCGTTGTCAACCGAGCGCAGTTGGAGCGCATACACGGCATTGTCACCGAGGGCAAGCAGTCCAACGAGATGCTCACCGGCGGGGAGATAGCCGACGAGGGCGACCTGCACCGGGGCGCGTTCTACAAACCCACCCTCTTTACCAACGTAGGGGCGAACGATATGCTGGCTCAGGAGGAGATATTCGGCCCCGTCACCGCCCTTGTGCCGGTGGACAGCCTGCAAGAGGCCATCGAGGTGAACAACCACACCAAGTACGGCCTCTCCTCCTCGATCTTCACCCGCGACGTGAACAACGCCTTTCTAGCGATGCGCGACATCACTACCGGCATCATCTACGTCAATGCGGGCACGATAGGCGCGGAGATACAGCTACCATTCGGCGGTACGCGCGGCACTGGCAACGGCCACCGCGAAGCAGGCCAGGCGGGCCTCGACGTGTTCACCGAGTGGAAGACCCTCTACATTGACTATAGTGGTAAGCTGCAACGGGCGCAGATAGACGTAAACGAGGAGATTTAGGGGGCAAAAACGGCACGGGGGATGGGGCGTGATGTGCCCCATCCCCTGATGATACCACAGGGTCCGAGCCGGGTTTTAAGTAATCTTGCTGATAAGACGACTGAGGTGGTTTTGTCATTTTGAGTAGTCATGACCCTCATGCCACAACCGGCTATGAAAATGTGCGAGTCCGTAGGGGCACGGCGCGCCGTGCCCCTACTATTTTCAGAGGAGCGCAGTGAGGAATCAGCCGGTAGAGCATGATACTTGTATGCAGCGCTCCTC
>JBBSIX010000333.1:0-3079 GCA_038231875.1 Chloroflexia bacterium
AGCCAGGTGCGCGGCCTCTATCTTATCACTGCCCGCAAGGTCGGCTATCGTCCTCCCCAGCTTCAGGGTGCGATGGTAGGCACGCGCCGATAGGTGCAGCTGCCGCATCGCCGCCTTGATGAGCGACTGCCCGGCGGCGTCCAGTTCGCAGTACTCCCTGATCTCGGCGGGGCGCATCTCAGCATTGCAAGTCACCCCTCGCACTTCGCTAAATCGCTCGCGCTGCTTTCGCCGGGCTGCTTCCACACGCGCCTTGATTGCGGCGGAAGTTTCGCCCAGCCTCTGGTCCGAGAGCTTCTCGTAGTCCACACGGGGCACCTCGACAGAAATGTCCATGCGGTCCATCAGAGGGCCGGAGATTTTCTTCCGGTAACGGGCGACGGCGGTGGACGAGCAGGTGCATTCGCGCAGAGAGTCTCCGTAGTAGCCGCAGGGGCAGGGATTCATGCTGCCGATGCAGATGAAGTTGGCCGGAAAGGTGAGAGTGCCGGCGGCGCGGGTAATAGTGACCACACGGTCCTCAAGCGGCTGGCGCAACGTTTCAAGAGCCTGGCCGCTGTATTCGGGCAGTTCATCGAGGAACAGCACACCCCGGTGCGCCAGGGTAATCTCGCCGGGGCGCGGTATTCTGCCGCCGCCCACCAGCCCGGCATGGGAAACTGTATGGTGGGGTGCGCGGAAGGGGCGGGTGCGGATCAGGGGTGTGCTGCTGGGGAGCATGCCCGCCACCGAGTATATCTTGGTTACTTCCAGCATCTCGTCCGGGGAGAGGGTGGGCAGTATCGTGGGCACACAACGGGCCAGCAGCGTTTTACCGGCCCCCGGCGGCCCGCTCATTAGGAGATTGTGCCCGCCCGCAGCCGCCACCTCAAGGGCGCGCTTCACATGCTCCTGCCCTTTGATGTGGCTCATGTCCACGTCGTGGTGGTTGTGCTCCTCCTCGGTCGGCGCGTTGGCGGTGTAGGGTGCGATGCCGGCGCCGGCGATAGATTGACCGTTGAGGTGCATCACAAGCTGCCGGAGAGTGGTGACGGGCAGCACCTCTACGCCTTCGATGAGAGCGGCCTCCGGCGCGTCCTCGGCGGGCACGTACACACGCTTGATACCCTGCTCCTTCGCCAGGGCCACCATCGAGATCACCCCGGTGGTATGCCGCACGCCTCCGTCCAGGCTCAGTTCGCCCAGGAAGACCGTGTTATGAGTGTCGCCCGCTATCTGGTCGGTAGCAGCCAGGATACCCAGGGCTATAGGCAGGTCGTAAGCCGGGCCTGCCTTGCGTATGTCGGCGGGGGCCAGGTTGATAGTGACGCGGGAGGGCTGGGGTATAGTGCCGCCTGAGTTGCGTATCGCCGAGCGCACCCGGTCCTTCGACTCGTTCACGGCGGCGTCCGGCAGGCCCACAATGGTCATCGAGGGTAGCCCCGCCCGGCTCACATCGGCCTCCACCTGCACAAGTGAGCCTTCCAGTCCTACCACCGCGCAACTCGTTACTCTTGCTAACGCCATCCGTGTGCTCCTTTGTTCGCGAAGTTTGTGGCTACAAAGTGAGAAGTGGCAGCATTGTGATGTAGTTGCCGCTTATTCCGAGCTAGTGGGGCAAGTTCGCCGTTTTCAGTCGGCGGATTTGTGCGGTCCCTTTAGCTGCACAGGTTGACCCAACAAAAAGGGGATTGAGTGCAGGCACTCAATCCCCTTTCTATTCCGTTCCAAGCTGTCGCGGCTAGCGAGAATTACGCTTGCCTGCGAACCTAGAGGAGGTCAGCAGTACGGCGCAACCGCCCACAATCAGCAGCAGGCTGAGATAGACAGACTGGTTCAGCGAAAAGCCCTCGCCGGTGCGGGGCATCCCCACCATGCCGCCCGCCATGTTGCCGAGACGCACAACCTGCCCGTTGGTGAGCGAGGTACTGTTAACTACGGCGTACAGGTTGCCGCTTGCGTCAAAAGCAATCCCATTGGTTTCGTTGAGGTTCTGGGCGACTACTTCCTTTGCGCCGTTGGGCATGATACGAACTACCTTGCCGCTGTTGGGTGCAAAGCCCGGAGGGCCGCTTGTGAAGCTGAACTGACCGAACTCCGAAGCGTACAGCATGCCGTCGGGGCCGAACTCCACGTCCACAACCATCGTCAGGCCGGCTGCCGCCTCGCTCACGTTGCCGCCTGGGGTGACGCGCAGCACTTTAGTGAATCCCTCCAGGAACGGGAAGCCACTGAGCAGACCAACGTAAACATTGCCGTCCGGGCCGATAGTCACGCCGGTCGGCACAGGGTCTATCTCCATCTTGCCGTTGCGCTCCGGGTTGCCCTGGGCGAAAGGCCCCTGGCCCTGGAGGGGCGGAGGCAGAGGCAGGCCGTCGAACACGGTGACGACACTCAGTTTGCCGCTGCTGGGGTCAAGCTTATACAAGGCGTTGCCCGCAGCATCAGCCACATACAGCATACCGTCAGGGCCAAACGCCAGCCCGTAGGGATTGGAGTCTGGGACAAAGCCATCAGGATTGTTGGCATTCTCGTAATCCTGGATGTTTGCGACGGTTTTCACGTCGCCGCTTTGCGGATCAATACGCAGGACGGAGCCTTCCATAGGACGGGCCGTTAGGCCGGGTTCTGCGCCCGAAACAGTCACCCACAAAGCACCGTTGGCGTATGTTACCCCTTCAGGTCCGACAGCCTCGCCTTCCGACGAGCCGGTCGACGGCAGGTTGCCGGCTACTACCGACTTTGTGCCGTCCGGCATAATCCTGCTGACCTGCCCCGTGAAGCCGCGATGGACCTCACTTTGCTGATCACCTTCGCCGACCTTGACTACTTCATCGCCTCCGCTGCCCGACTCGGCTACGTACAACGCGCCGTCGGAGCCGGCCGCCAACCCGCGCGGGCTAGCCAGGCCGCTTGCCACCACTGTAGGGCCGGCTTGCTCCTGCGCGTTCTGTGAGGCAAGCGTGCTGCCGGCAGGCGCAAAGGCCAACAGCCCCAACGCCAGAGCCAATCCTCCCGATATGTATCCACGTTTAGACATATAGATTCTCCTTCTGAGTATATGCTAATAAACTGAACACTTGCCTATAGATGTGGGCAA
>JBBSIX010000334.1:0-2994 GCA_038231875.1 Chloroflexia bacterium
AGTGGACTTTCAAGTTCGAAGTGCCGGAGCAGAAGTAGAAAGGGACACAACTCCGGCGCTGCTACACCGGCTCTTTGCTGTGCATGTTGCCATCGAAGGAGAGCAGCGTGCAGGCCCCCAGTAGCTTGGCTCGCACGTGGACGGGGCGGCCTCACAACGTGTGGACAGTGGAAGAAGCGAACGGGCAGCCCATAAGAGCCAAACTCGCATTTGGAATGCGGATTTGAACGCGGGTGGTTAAAGCGGCTCGTCCTCGCCGGGATACCAGTCCTGGAAGCGTGCGTAGTCGGCGTGCCACACACCCTTCTTGAGGATGTGGGCCAGGGGTGGGGCATGGCGCAGCATGGGGCCGTACATCCGCTCCATCATGTCACCCGCTCCCCGCTTGCGGTCCACGTACTGCTCATAAACGAGCAGTTCGCAGCGCTCGTTTATCTGGTAGCTGCGGGTAGGGTAAACGTCGCCCAGCGCTTGTATCAACTCTTGCACACAGGCGTTTGCCCGTGCATATCGCATGTTGAGTTTGCTTGAGATGCCGGGGTATAGCGCACGAAAGTCGGCGTTACGGAGCTTGTCGAGTATGGCGACCGCTACCGACTCGCCTGGGCCGTTACGGTGCTCTCTCATGAGGGCAAGCAGCGTCTTACGCACCGGCTCGGCGGAGAGCAGCCCCATACCGTAGTTCTGCCGGCTCACCTGTGAGGGGTCCATCGTGGGCCATGACACCGTGATCGAGGCCAGTGTTTCGGCGGCGCGCCCCTGCACCCGCAGGTCACCGGCCTGCGCCACCTGCGCCAGCCCGCCGATCAGCCGCTCGACCCCCGCCATCGGCAGCTTGCCCGCGCCGTGCATCGCCCCCGGCACAACGATATAGGGGTCGCCCGCAGCCGCCGCCAGGCTCAACATGATGAGGTCGGCCACGTAGTTAGGCTTTGCATGCTCCTCGTACACCCCGTAGGCCAGCGAACAGAGCAGGCAGAGTTGCCCCTCGCCGTGCTGTTCGCAGTAGGCCCGGCGGCATCGGCACACATACCCGGCAGGTCGCTCGCAGAACCAGCAGGCGGGTGAGGTTTGTGCAGGGTTGTTCTCCACGCTACGAAACCTCCTCCCGCACGGGCGCCTTGCAGAAGAAGGGTTGCAGGGCGGTATAAACCGCCGCCTCGTCGCTCAACGTTACGGCGACGAACCTGGGGTCGTCTATTTTGCTGAAGGCCGACATAAAGGCGCTGGTGGGCTTCCCCGATACCCCTTCCGTATCTCTCCGTTGCCGAACAGGCAGCGCTCAGACATAAGCTGCCTCACCAGCCGCACACAGGTCGTTGTGCCGGTCGGAGAAGTGGAAGGGATAGATGTTGCAGTCTTGCGGCTGGCAGCGCAAGTCCTCTGTATAGTTTGTGCCCTTATGTTAAC
Organism: Chloroflexia bacterium; assembly: GCA_038231875.1. Classification (GTDB taxonomy): domain Bacteria; phylum Chloroflexota; class Chloroflexia; order QHBQ01; family JADMIH01; genus JADMIH01. The sequence continues at coordinate 1,411 of JBBSIX010000334.1, forward strand.
ACCGGCCATGCCCCGTGACAAGGCTTTCCCCAGGTACTTAGGGCCTACGCCGCCCAGCCAATTTGTCGTCACGCCCGCACGTCGCCTCAAGCGCCCTTGTTGGGGTGATTCTCATGTAACTCCAAACGCTGATACTGCGGACAATGTTGTAAGCGTTCAGAAGGGGTATCATGAGTTATAATGGTTAGCGTGCGGAGAACTCCCACCTGTGTTGAGTAAGCGGTCAGAGTTGAGGTAGGCCCCTACATGACATCCTTCACGAGTCCTCCACCTCAAGTCTGATCACTTACTGTGTTGAGCACTTTGGAAAGGCAAAGATAACCAAAGATGGGTAGAAAAAAGCTCCCCATATTCTTGATAACGGCAGTTCTTGTGGCGGGCGGGCTGCTGGCCGGCTTCTTGATGGCGACCCGCGCAGGCCACCCTGCCGGCACTGAGGCGCAGACGGGCGACGACTGGCCCGCTTTTATGCACGATGGAGCGCGTAGCGGCTTCAACGACGGCGAAGCCCGCCTTTCTCCCGACAACGCGGGCATGCTCAAGCTGGTCTGGCGGCATAAGCTGGGGGAAGTGTTGGCTGCACAGCCTATCGTCGCGGGTGACACTGTGTACCTCGGCTCGTGGAGCGGTTTTTTGTACGCTCTCGATACGAAAGACGGCTCCGAACGCTGGCGGCGTGACCTGGGGCGCACCACCTCCAAGAAGTGCGCGCCCGACACAGCCGGCATCACCTCGGCCCCTGCCGTTACGGACCAGGCGCTCTACATCGGCGGGGGCGACAACTATATGTATGCCCTCAACCCTCAGACCGGCGAGGCGCTCTGGCGGTTCAAGACTGGCGACAACAGCGAGGCGGGCGGCGCTTACAACTGGGCGTCCCCTCTCGTCTACCGGGGCAAGGTGTACAGCGGCGTTGCCTCGTTCTGCGACAGGCCCTTTACGCATGGGGAGATGTGGGGTGTGGACGCGAAGACCGGCGAGATAGCCCAGCGAGTGGATTTTGTACCGAAGGGCGAGCGCGGAGGGGGCATATGGACCTCGCCCACTGTGGACGAGGCTACAGGCTACTTCTTCGTGACGGTTGGCTCCGGCGACTACTACATACCCTACAGCTACAGCCTCGCCCGCCTCAATCCCACAACGCTGGCGGTGGATGACGCCTGGCAAATCCCCACCGACGCGCAGGTGTTCGACGGCGACTGGGGAACCACTCCCACCCTTTTCCAGAGCAGCAGCGGTAAACTCATGGTGGGGGCCGCCGCCAAGAACGGCTACTACTACGCCTTCGATGCCGATCGCATAAACAAAGGCCCGGTTTGGAGCCGCAAGTTAGCCGACGGCGGGCAGTGCCCACAGTGCGGTGAGGGTATCATCTCCTCAAGCGCTTATGCTTACGATACGCTATACGCCGCTGGAGGCTACCTGTCGCTGGGGCAGGCGCAGAAGTTCGCGGGGACCGTCCACGCTCTGGACCCGTCTACAGGCGCCGTCAAATGGATACATCCCACGACAGGCTCGGTCGTACCGGCGTTGGCAGTGGCGAACGGGCTAGTAGTGGCGGCGGGCGACGATACGGTGGAGGTG
>JBBSIX010000335.1:0-2993 GCA_038231875.1 Chloroflexia bacterium
ACAAGCGTCTGCAAGGTCTCCCCACCGAGTTACAAGGCTGGGACAACCGGCGGGCGGCTGCTCTGGTGATCTCAGACGCCAGGGCTTACTATAAGCAGGTACTTGGGACGAGAGGCGCGCAGCAAGCACAAACGGTGCGGTCGGACGGCGGATAGAGCAGATGTGCAACCGGAGGATGTGTTGCGCGTCATATAGGTAACACAACAGTTCCCATGCGTGAGGTTGCTTATGTTTAGCTCACAATCTCGTACTACACACCCCACAGACTCGACGATGCAGAGGATGCCCCGCAAGCCTGCCCTCGTGCCGATAGCCATCCTGGGGTTGGCCTTGCTGGTGTTCGTCGCACCAGCCGGCGCCTCAACCGGCTTGCCCGCCTCTACCCCAACCGCCGCGCCTGCACAGTCGGCCCCCCCCGGAGACGAGGTGGGCGGCAGCTTTGTTCGGGCCGCACAGCGCTGGAATGTGCCGATAGAAGTGCTCATGGCTGTGGGCTACGCGGAGTCGCACTGGGAGCAACGCAGCGGAGAGCCTTCGCTCGATGGCGGAGTGGGGATAATGCACATGCGCCCGGGGAAGGGCGGTACTCTTGCGAAGGCGGCGCAGATCACAGGTTTAGGCGAGGGCGAGCTAACGATGTCGGCGGGGCACAACATAGAGGGCGGGGCAGCTCTACTGAGCTACATATCCCAAAAGCTAAACAATACAAGTGCGAAGAAACAAACAAAACCGGTGTTGAGCAGTTGGTACGAGGCTGTAGAGGAGTACTCAAGTTCGCTGGATCCCTCGGTCCGAGAGGCGTATGCTCGCCAGGTGTTCCAATTTATCCGCGATGGGGCAACTGCCACCCTTACCTCCGGCGAGCGGGTGCAGTTACCCGCGACGGATGTGCCGGGCCTCCCCCAGCAGGGGCCGCCCGCCCCCACCAGCCCCGACTATGGTCCTGCCCTTTGGGTGCCGGCCTACTCCAACAACTACACCGTTGGCCGGCCCTACCCGCCACTCGACAAGATAGTTATACACGACACCGAAGGCTCATATTCCTCGGCGATCAACTGGTTTCAAAACCCCAGCTCAGGGGTGAGCGCGCACTATGTCGTGCGCTCGTCCGACGGGCAGATCACCCAGATGGTGCGGGACGCCAACACCGCTCATCATACGGGCGTGTGGAGCTACAATGTGCGCGCTATCGGGGTTGAGCACGAAGGCTACATGAACCAGACCGGCTGGTACACCGAGCCGATGTACCAGTCGTCGGCCCTGCTGGTCTCCACGCTGGCCGACCGCTATAACATTCCGAAGGACCGCGCGCATATCATCGCCCACGCAGAGATACCGAATCAGACCCACCGCGACCCCGGCACCAACTGGGACTGGAACCGCTACCTGGCCCTGGTGCGCCGCGACTGGCAGCGCGCAGGTTTGATAGACAATGGGGGTGCCGGCTTCGAAGCCGTGCCTCCCCAGATAGACCCTCAGCACTACTGGTATGTGTACAACGGCGGCTATAACGGCTCGAACTGCCTCACCACGACCTCCGTCACCTCTTCACAGTACAGCTATAACTCGGCCACCTGGACCAGCCAAATGCCCTCCACCGGCCTCTATGATGTTTACGCTTTCGTGCCCTATGTGAACAACGGCAACTCCGATACCGAAAGCGCGCGCTATCGGGTAGACGCCTCCGATGGAACCCGCACGGTAACAGTGAGCCAGAAGGCGATTACCGACCTGGGGCTGGGGGGTTGGGCGCACCTGGGGCGTTTCTCCTTCAACGGCGGCGCGCCGGCCGGGGTACATCTCGACGATGTGACCGGCGAGAGCGGGCGCAGCGTCTGGTTCGATGCCGTGATGTGGATACCGGCAGCCTCCGGCGCGCCTCCGCCCACTCCCCCACCGCCGGCCACCGGCACGCCTGTTCCCACCAATACACAGGTGCCCGCATCCACCGCCGTGCCCACCTTTACGCCGACGGCTCAGGCCATCTGGACGCCCGGTCCCTGCAACATGATGTTCACCGACCTGCCCGATACGAACTGGGCCTACTCCTATATCGCGGCTCTGTACTGCCGCAACGTGGTCACGGGCTACAGCGACGGCACGTTCAGGCCCAACAGCAGCGCCACTCGCGGGCAGTTCACAAAGATGCTGGCGCTCGGCATGGGTTGGACGCGTGAGTACCCACCGTATGCCGATTTCAGCGATGTGCTCCCCGGCAGCACTTACTTCCCCTACGTGGCGACTGCATACCGGCTGGGCGTAATCAACGGCTATCCAGACGGTACGTTCAGGCCCAACGAGCCGGTGACGCGCGCACAGGCGGTGAAGATGATCGTGATTGCCGAAGGCTGGTCTCTCGAATACCCACTTACTCCCACCTTCTCGGACGTGCTCGTAGACAACTGGGCGTTCGGCTACATAGAGGCTGCCTACAGCCACAGCATTATCAACGGCTATACGGACGGCACCTTCCGCCCCCAGAACGCCATCACCCGCGCACAGGTCGCCAAAGTGCTTGCGCTCGCCACAGGGCCGTAGCGTTCCGAGCACGTCGCCTATTCGCCCCTCTACCACCCCACCACCTCACCTCACCTCGCCACGACAAAAATCGGCAAGGTGGTGGAGACGTTGAAGCTAGGCAAGGCACTTGCAACGGGCGTGCTCCTTTGAACTTTGGACCCAGACCCCTTATAATGGCAGGGAAACAGGGGACTTACCGAGACGGTGCAACGGAGGCAATATGGATTCGGAGGAGAGGAACGGCAACGAAGCCGGCGATATTTACGATGTGACGATTGTGGGCGCGGGGCCTACAGGATTGTACGGGGCCTTCTACGCAGGGATGCGTACCCTCAAAACCAAGATAGTAGACGCGCTTCCCGAGGCAGGCGGGCAACTTGCCGCGCTGTATCCTGAGAAGTATATCTACGACGCACCCGGCTACCCCAAAGTTGTCGCCAAAGACCTGGTGAAGCAGCTTGTCGAGCAGGCTA
>JBBSIX010000336.1:0-2983 GCA_038231875.1 Chloroflexia bacterium
CTCCTGCGCCCGCTCCACAAGGCGGCCATACATGCCCTTCTCCATATAGAGATGCACATCTATAAGATAGTTGCTCACTGGTTTATCCTCCTGGTATTCATGCAGTGCAGTATAACAAGCGCGGGCAAACAGGGCAACGCCGGGTAAGCGTGTAGCGTTCACACTTGCTGCGTGTCACGGGTAATCGCCAGACCTTATCGCTTTGCCGAATATCTACTGTAGCTTCTGGAAAATAAGGATGTACTGGTGCAGTTGGTTGGCGACGAACCTGTACGGGTAGCCGAACGGATAGAGGCGCGGGGTCTGGTCGTACCAGATTTTGCAGCCCCTGTAGGCGAGGCCGGGGGTGGCCGAGAGGCGTATCACGATGTCGGCGTGCAAGAGGTTGTGGCGCTCCGAGGTCGGTTGGAGGTCTTTGGCAAAGAGCACAAGGTAGCCTGCCGGCTTCAAGACCTGGAGCGATGTACCCAATATACCTGTCAGTTCATCCAAGAACAGATCGTAGGGAAGATTGCCCAGGTCGTAGGGGCTGGAGGTGAACGGAGTGGGCGAGGATAGGCCGGTGCGCTTCTTTTTTTCGCCGTTCTGCGGGCGGCCCAGCATGTTGCCGTAGGGCGGATCGGTGAGCACCATGTCGAACAGGCGGCCTCGGACCTCCGGGTGGTCCAGCATGCAGCGCGCATCGGCCACGAGGGTTGTTTGAGGCGACAACCCCTCTCGACGTGTAACCTGGTGATAAGTATCTACATAATGAGGCGACAGGTCCAGCCCCACCGCCCGGCGGCCGGCCAGCGAACACCCCAGCAGGGTTCCACCCACGCCCATGAACGGGTCGAGCGCCCACTCTCCCTCCTTAGTGAAGAACTCGACGATACGGCGCATCAGTTGAGGGGGCTTGGGAGAAGGGTGGATGCGGCGCAGGTTGTGGCTGTACGACTGTGGGCCGCTGGTGGGGTAAGCGGTAGCCTCCACCGATGACAAAAAGTGTACCCACTCTCGCCCGGTGAGGTTGTTCAGGCGGTTGCGCGGGTCGCGAGTAGCTCCCCTCTCCCGATTTTCGAGACACGGTACGGCTGATTTGCGCTTTGTTCGCTCATGCATGCGTAACCCTCCCACAGGTAGGGGCATGGCGCGCCATGCCCCTACTTGCCGCTATTCCACCCAGTAGAGCGTTTCTTTCACCGTGTTGTTTGGCTTATAGCGGCGGTTTTCGCCATCGGCATCCGAGCGGAAGCGGCGGTACTCGCAGGCGTATATCTCTACGTTGCCCCTCTGCGAAAGGATGTCCACTAACGTCTCGTGCGGGATAACCCCTTCATCGTTGTAGCTCACCAGTATCCACTTGGCCCGGGCATCTTTGACCAGTTGCGAGAGAGCCTCCTCCGCATGCCTGGGCCGGCAGTAGACGGAGCGTTTCGCCTCGCTGTCTGTACGCAAGCCCGCGACGCCCTTTATCTCCGGTTCATCTCCCAGGGCAAGCGTTTCGAGCAGGTGATAGTTGGTGCAATACTGACGGGTATTATACGGCGGGTCGAGATAGAGCAGATCGCACTCCTGTTGAGGCACAAGCTCGTTGGCCTCGGCCTGGTTTACCTCATGTTCGTGGGCGCTATGCACCAGCTGAGGCACGGCGAGTGTAAGGGGCTTGCGCGCCCGCGAGTCCCACCGCTTGAGGTAGGCGGCGTATGTACCGGCGATATTGGCTATCTTAGACACCGCCTCGATAAGAGAGGCCAGCAGCAAAAAGCGCTCGGCCTCGTCCAACAGGCCCATCTCGGTCCACCTGTTTATCTCCTGGCGGATAGCATCAATACGCAGGGCGTTGCCGGAGGTGAAATAGCGCCTGCCTTCCGTGCCGTCGGGCGAGTAGGCTGTATAGAAGAAGCCTTCTACACCGCGCATGTTGTTCAGGTGGGCGATTGCGCGGTGCAGGGGCACGGGCAAGTTGATGCCGCCGTCGAGCACCCCCGCCTCTATCAAGCGCGCATAAGAGGGCGCTTCGTTGAGGCCGATGTAGGCGTGTTGGAGGGCGTAGGAGTAGGTCATAAGGTCGCCTGTGACGGTGCGCCATTCCTGCCGCTTGAGGTGGCGGGCGACCGAGGTGGTGCCGGTGAAAGGGTCGCACACACACAAAGGCCGCTCTCGCGTGCCGGCAGCGCCGTGCATGGCAAGCACCTCGTCTATAAAGGACAGCAGGCTATCTTTATTTCCCAGGTAGCGCATCGGATTTGCCCCGCCTCTCCATTGGTTAGATGCACGAACAGCAATTTTGCTATTATGCACCGATTTTGGAGAAAGATGCAAGGCTGCCGGCCGGGAAGGGGAGGCTAAGGCTGCGGCTTACCCACTGTGCTTAGGGGCACAGGTACGCTGGGGAGCGGTTTGAGTGCGCTTGGATTGGGGGGCGGCACAACTCTGGTGCCGGCATAAGGTGTAGGGGTGCTCGTCGGCGTCTGTGTGGGAGGAGGCATCTCAGGGGCTGCGATGTCCCCTGCTTGTATGCGTATAGCCGGTCCCCCATGTATATAATACACGAATATTGTGCCAGGCTCGCTTTTCACCCAGGGGCTAGGCGCGTTGCGGATAGGAGGATACACGCTCTTGAGCGACTCGCTCCTGAATGTCTCAATGTATGTTCCTTGCCAATTATCTATGGTTTCCTTCGTCTCGAACTGAGCATCAGCAGGCAGGAGTTGCAGCACCACTTTGTGCATTGTCTCTTCCGACACCATACCACCTTCCATGGTGCCACTTATTAAGCGCGTTGGATTTAGGCTGATAAAGCTAATACGAGAAGCACTGGTTGTTTGTCCTCTGTTCCTCCAAAAATCAACCAAGTAATTCACAGTCTCAGAACGCCCACTTTTCACAAGGTCATAAGCATAAGCCACACGGTCATCAAAGTCATACAATACCTTGATTGCTAGTTTAGAGTAGCGCGTCCAAGCGCCAATCCTATAGGATGGATGTTAGCAAACCAACC
>JBBSIX010000337.1:0-2980 GCA_038231875.1 Chloroflexia bacterium
ACTGCTGTATAGTCGCCACCTCTTTGTCCGTGATCGGCTTCTGAGGTTGAGCGATCACCAGCACGCTCACCTGGTCAACCGTGAGTGTGGGCGAAGTCACCAGGCTCCACGAAACGGTCTGGTAGTTGTTTTGCGCCAGGGACTGGTAAGCTCCCGCGTAGCCGTCCGGCCCAAAGCTGGTAACATCCCGCTCGCCGTGCCCGGACAGGAAAGCCACAGTGTTGACGGTATTCTGTTGCAGTCGCACCAGCGCGCTTGTAAAGTCTCGCTCGGAGATGGTATTGGCGGTCTCGCGCTTCTCGCCGTTAGTGAACGCTACCACGCCGTCGCGCGTTATGTTGAAGGCGAGAGCCTGCGCCCGTTGGCGAAACGGGTCCACGATAGTATAGGTTAGCTTGGGGTTGTGCGAGGTGTACTCGCGCAGCAGGTCATCGGCTTGCTGGCGGGCGGTAGCATCGCTGCTCTGTATGAAAGCCACCGCCTGGGTTTGTTTGTCCAGGTTTTCCAGCACCTTGATCGTCTGCGGAGAGAGGGTAAAGTCCTGGCCCGCCGTCCAGTCGGCCCGCACCGTAGGCACGTTGTCGCCGATGATGTTGATTACAACGGCGATGCCGACTACCACCAGCGAAACCACCAGAGCATTGGCGGTCAGGCGGGCGCTCCGCTTTTGGGTGGCCTGGCCCACCGACTCGGGGCTGGCTAGTATAAACACGCTGAAGGCGACGATAGCCGCGATGATCAGCACGCGCAGGGTCAGGTCTATCGTCCCGAAATTGAGGTTGAACCCCTCAAAGGCTGCCCAGTAGAAAAGCGCGATGCCGGCAAACCCCAGGGCGGCAAAGCCCGCGATGGTCGCGATCAGCGCTCTTGACGAATTTCTCATGCCCGGTACCTCCTGGCTTCGACGATTTGTATCGTGATGAAAAGCACGGCGGCAGCGAACGTCAAGAAGTAGATTACGTCTCTCAAGTCAACTATGCCGCGAGTGAACGGGTCGAACCTGTCGCCTATTGAGACTTTGGAGATCACCGCGCCCACCGCAGGCGGCACGTTGCTGGTGAGGATGGTGATGATAAACAGCACCAGCAGTATGGCAAAGCCGATCACCGCCGATAGTATCTGGTTCGAGGTAAGAGATGAAGCGAAAAGCCCCACCGCGAGGAAGACTGACCCCAGCAAAAGCAGCCCAAGATAGCCGCTCCATATCGGCCCCCAATCGGGGTTGCCGCCGAACAGCATCAAGATGACCGGGTAGAGCATCGTCAGCAGCATCATAGCGACAAACAGGCCCAGGGCGCCCAGAAACTTGCCGAGCACCACCGACCAGTCGCGCACGGGGGCGGTAAGGAGCAGTTCCAGCGTGCCGGTGCGCTGCTCCTCGGCCAGCAGGCGCATGGTAAGGGCAGGGGCGATCAGCAGCAGCAGGATCGGTATCACCGAGAACACCTGACGCATGCCGGCATCGCCGCTGCCCGCGCTGCCCGCGAAAAAGAGGCCCGTCATCACCAGCCAGAAGGCCACAATGATATAGGCGACGGGCGAGACGAAGTAGGAACGGAGTTCTTTGCCCGCTATAAACAGTACGTTTCTCACCGGCGTGTCCTCCGCTTGGTGACTACTCGCTCGCGAACGGGAGCAACAGGTTCATCAAGGGTATCGTCCCCGAACTCCTGGTCTGCCTCCAACGGTTCGCCTTTTTCGTAGTAGTCATCCCCGTAGTCCTCTTGCTCCAACGCAGCTCGCTCATCGCGGCTGATCACGTCAATGAAGATATCTTCGAGGGTGGGTTGGTGTGTTTTCAGTTCAAGCAGCCGGCTGCCGGAGGTAACGACCGCCGAGGCGAGGCCGGGGCGTATATCTGCGCCCTCCTTGCTCTCGGCCTGGTACGTATACACGCCTTCGGGCAGCGCCTCCGGGGTGAGCCGGACCGCGCCGGCCTCCGTGAGGAGCGATACTTTCACCACACTGGGCGCGGCGCGCAAAGCGGCCAGGATATCGCGAGGCTTGCCGCCTGCCTCAAGCTGCACCGTCTGCACATTAGTGGCGCTTGCGGTCATATGGAAGGGTGTGTCGAGGGCCACCAGGCGGCCCCGATTGATGATAATCACTCGGTCGCACACCATACTGACCTCGGCCAACAGGTGGGTGCTCAGGATAACAGTATGCTCTTTGCCGAGGTCGCGGATAAGGTCGCGCACGGAGGTAATCTGCACCGGGTCGAGGCCCACCGTCGGCTCGTCAAGGATAAGCACATCGGGGTTGTGCAGCATCGCCTGTGCCAGCCCCACGCGCTGGCGATAGCCTCGAGACAGCGCCCCGATCAGCTTGTTCGCCACGTCCACGATATTCAACTGCTCCATGACCTCGTAGATGCGGGCCTTGCGCTCGCGGCCATTGAGCATGCCCTCGATGCGCCCTCGAAAGTCGAGGTACTCAAGAGGGGTAAACTCGGTGTACAGGGGCACAGTTTCGGGCAGGTAGCCGAGGTGTTTGCGAGCCTCAAGCGACTTTTCAGCCATATCGAAGCCGGCCACGCGCACAGTGCCGCTCGTGGGCGGGATGTACCCGGTGATAACACGCATCGTGGTGGTCTTGCCTGCGCCGTTCGGCCCCAGGAAGCCAAGGATCTCGCCCCGCTCTACGTTGAAGGTAACATCGCGAAGGGCGTGGAAGTTACCATAGTCCTTAGTTAGGTGCTCCACATCTATCATGTAGAGATGTCCTCACTTTCAAGCATAAAATGCCCATAGCCAATGAATTATCACAGGCATGGAAATGGGAAAGCCAGCCGTTGCAATTCAGGGTTCCTAACGTAGCATTGTATCTAAATAGGGAGAGGCTTGTCAAGTTCAGGGGACTGGTGATTACCCACATCTCAAGCTGTGCCGGCCCCCTTGCCGGCGAGAACAGAACATATTACAGTTTGTCATTCCGAACGCAGTGAGGAATCAGTGCGCCTGTATGACAGTAGGCATATACA
>JBBSIX010000338.1:0-2927 GCA_038231875.1 Chloroflexia bacterium
CTCAAAGGATACACCCTGACCTGCCGTCTCCCACAGCCGGTCCACTTTTTAGATTTTACAGAAACTATGTTACACTAACTTGCCAGCAAAACGATTATGATGGCTCTTTGTGTCTGGTGATCCATGAGCGTATGTGCTAATCCACATCAGAGATAGAGGCCGCCGTCGCAGAAGCAGTATTGCTCGGCCACATGCTTAATCTACCTCTATTAGAAAGCATATGATCACATTATCTCCATACTTTGTCTATGAATGCCTTTGTTTCTGTTGCTATATGAGTAGAAGTCCAGTAGTGCCATGCTACTTGCTCTTTGTTTGCAAAGTATGATCCTGGCGCGTGCCACCATTCCCTGATCCCTTGGGTCGTCGGCGTCTAATCAAGGTAACCGGCGCAACAGCTAGGCCCAGTAAAAAGAATACGGCTGCTCCAAATATCCCCACGTATACATACGATTCTTGTACATTGCAAAAGTCGCTCCCAAACAGGTTCTCTAGCTGCGGCAGCCTGTCACATGGTGTTATCAGCAAACTAAACGTTGCGAAATAAGTGTCGTACTGTACGCCTCTTGCATCCGAATTCCATAGAAAGAACAACTGAATCAAAACGCCGGTAAAAAACCAGACGACCTGAGTAAGCACAGAGATAGCGGCTACGACGAGCAAGGCTGACTGGGGCCGCACACGCCGCCACACAGCAGTACAGGCTGCCAGGTGCAACGTCGGTATGGCTGCTGCCGCCACAAAACTATGGTTACGGCTGTCTGCTCTCCGGTTATAGACACTCTTGGACACCTCTCTAAGAGGGTTTCTATTACCCCATATCTAGCCAACTCAATCACTACTTTCGCGTTACTGTTTAGTTGGTAAGACCCTAAAAGCAGTTGAGCACAGCATCCCAGGACGCTTCCGAGGCTAGCACGCCCAGAGCCACATCGTTCAGTGCGGGGTTCTCCACCTCGTTGGTGGTGACGGCCCACAGCACGTCGCCGTCGTTGATGGTGTGAAACGGTTGGATGGCCCGGCTCATCGAGCTATGTACCGTGCGTGCAAGCTGGCGCAGCGACCACCCCAGGCCGCGCTCGGTGCCCAGCTTCTGGTTTGTGACCACCACTGTCAGCGTGGTGTTGCCCTCCGCAGACTCTCCCAGACTCTGAGCCGCCTCTTTGCGCGCCAGGCCCTCCATGTAGCTGTAGCGCGTGCCTGTTTTTGGGTCGAGATGCCCTCTCACTACGGCCCCCTGGCGATCTACAAGCGCGCCCACCGAGTTGACCACCGTGAACACCGCCACCTTTGTTGGCCCTAACTGACGGAACGCGCCGCCTTGCCCGCCCCGCTCCTTCATCTCGAACCCCAGCCCTTTGCCCACTGTGGCCGAGGCCCCTGCCCCGCGAGCGCCCAACGGAAAGACGCCAGGCTGCGCCGCCCGCAGCGCCGCCCGCCCAAGCGCCTTGTCGGGGTAGATCGAGTTGCCACGCGCCCCGTAGTCGAAGATGATGCCCGCCGACACAAGCGGTATGTCTGTCCAGCCGGTTGAGTAGCCGCGCATGGCGAATAGCTCGGCGGTCACGCCCGTGGCCGCCTCGATGCCCAGCAGGGAGCCGCCCGCCAAACAAACGGCGCTAACGCGGTCGCGCTCGTCCGTCAGGAGGGTTCCATGCGAACCGCCCCGCACGTCCACTGCCGCCTGCACGGTTGTGGGGAAGTAGAAGACGGTGCAGCCCGTCGGCCCTTCCGGGTACTCGGCCACCCCTATCTGCAAGCCCGGAAAGTCGAAAAGCAGCCTTGGCCCATTGAACTCGGTTTGGGGAACAAGGTTGGTGTGGTCGTTGGTGTGTGGTAGCATGACAGCAGGCTAGCAGAATAACCGCAGCTGGGTCGGGATGCTTTCTACGGCTATGCAGAGGATGGCTGCTTGGCTACCCTTCTTTGTTGCCGGCCTGCTCGCCTTCTTCCTCAGACGACTTGTGGCCGCCCCTTGCGCCACCTTTGATCTCTCCACCACCCGAGCCTGGACCCAAAGTGCCGTCGCTCTCTTCGCCGGTGGGGAGATTACCGCTGCCGGGGCCGGCGGGGGTTGCGCCTGTGCCTATGATCGTGCCCGCGCCGCCGCCTGATGTGCTAAGGGCGCCTACGCCTTCATCTGTGTTGGCGGCAGCGTTACCGTTTTCACCAGTAGAGTTGTCCATCTTTTTGACCTCCGATGTTGATTATGCTTTGTCGAGAACTCGCCGTCGTGCTGCTGGGGCAGAAGCCGCGCAGCTTACTGCCTCTATAGCTTACCGCATCTGGCGGATTTTGCAAGGGGCTGCCTGCGAACGCAGGGTGCTTTCAAAGTCCCGCCAGCAGGTCGCGCTCCTCACCGTCCGACTGCGCGTCGCCGGCGATCAGGCTGTAGTCCTCCTCGCCAAATGCGACCATCGCTATATCATCAGGCATGGTGGTAAAGAGGCCGTTGGGGTCGAACTGCGTGCGGTGGACCAGTATGGCGGCGCGCTTCTTGGGGTAGACGCTCTGCACATCTATGCGCGTGGTGACGGGCGGGGGCACGTAGGCGGGCGGTTTGCCCTCCTCCTCGGCCTCTTGCTTTTCGGCCTGCCGCTCGGCTATGCCTTCCTCGGTGCTCTCGTGCTGGGGGTCTTCATCCTGCCGCGCCTCCACCTCCTCCGGGTCCCAGGGCCACTTCATGCCGCGCTCGACGAACATCTCCCGGGCGCGCTTCCAATTCTCCTCCGGCCAGTGGGTATAGTACAGCTTCCGGGGCTGCCACGCCTCGCCCAACGCCGGCCTGTAGGCACGGTCGCCGGCCTTCTCGAACGCCGCCCGCGTTATTACATTGGCCGCTATGTGGTCGGGGTGGCCGTATGCGCCGTTGTCGTCGTATGTCACCAGCACCTGCGGCCTGTAGCGGCGCACCAACTCGACCAGCC
>JBBSIX010000339.1:0-2873 GCA_038231875.1 Chloroflexia bacterium
CTTGGGCTATGCCCAATTCAGGCTCCTCTGAAAATAGAGAAGGGTAGGGGCACGGCGCGCCGTGCCCCTACGGCCGCGCACATATTCATCGGCGGTGGTGGGGTGGGGGTCATGATTAATCAGAATGACAAGGCGTAGTAACTCTTTATTTCCCAACAAGAGAGCACACATAGCTGAGATGTGGGTAATCACCAGTTACCGGTACCTGTCTTCCAGGGGTTCGCCCAGAGAGCGCGGGGGGTTCAGGGTGTTGAGGTAGCTCTGGAGGATGACGGAGGCGGCCATGGCATCTATCTGCTCTCGCACCTTCCTGGGGGGCACGCCCGCATCGAGCAAAATGCGCTCGGCTTCTACGCTGGTAAGCCGCTCGTCGCAGTAGGCTACCGGCAAGCCCGAGGTTTCGCTGAGAGCCTGGCCGAACTTACGCGCCCGCCTGGACATAGGGCTGGGGTCGCCGCTCATGTGGATAGGGTCGCCCACCACCACCATCTCGGCCTCCAACTCGCGGGCTATCTCGACGATGCGTGCCACATCCTTGTTGAGCGATAGACTCCGTACCGTCTCGACAGGTCGCGCCAGCAAGCCCAAAGGGTCGCTCACCGCCACGCCGATGCGCCGCTTGCCGATGTCAAGCCCCAGCATCCTCACTATCCAGGCTCCCCGCTCTGCGTTCGAGGGTCGAAGCCCACCCATTCGATGTCGTCGTTGCCCACGAAGCGGCGAGCCATGACCTCCAAGCTCTGCCTGTTGTTGTCCGACATGATGAAGCGCCTGCCCAGTTCCAGGCAAACCGCCCCAGTTGTGCCGCTGCCTGCAAAGAAGTCCAGCACCAGATCGCCGGGGTTGGAGGAGGCGGCCACTATCCGGCGGATAATGCCCAACGGCTTCTGGGTGGGGTAGCCGGTCTTTTCCTTGCCGTTCGTAGGCACAATGGTGTGCCACCATGTGTCTGTGACGGTTTTACCTCTGCGGGCCTTTTCCGGGCCGACCAGCCCCGGAGCCATGTAGGGGATGCGGTCCACAGCGTCGCTGTTGAAGGTATAACAGTCCGGGTCTTTGACGTAGACCAGGATGTTGTCATGCTTGGGGGGCCACTTTTTGCGGGTGCGCCCCCCGTAGTCGTATGCCCATATTATCTCGTTGAGGAAGCATTCGCGCCCGAAGATAGTGTCCAGCAGCACCTTGCAGTAATGCACCTCTCTGTAGTCTACATGGAAATAAAAGCTGCCTGTGGGTGACAGCACCCTATGGGCTTCGGTCAGGCGCGGTTGGAGGAACGACAGGTAGTCGTCGAAGGTGTCGGCGTAGCTGTGGGTAGCGAGTTGCACCGTCCTGTAGCGGCGGCCTCCGAAGCCGGTGCGGTCGCCTGCATCCGGGGCATGGTTGGTTTGCAGTTGGGTGCGGCTCTGGACTTTGCCGGTATTGAACGGTGGGTCTATATAGATAAGGTCAGCCGAGCCGGCGCGCAAGCCCCGCAGAAAAGGCAAGTTATCGCCGAAGTAGATGCAGTGGCTCATCTCACCGCTGGTCTTCCACATGCGGCGACGTAAGCTCAGGGCCGGGAGCGCGCATGTAGCTACCCCCCGCCCCCTCGGTCACGGTAATACGGTCCGGGTCGCCGGGCAACCTGTCCAACTCAAAGCCCAACACTCTAGCCTGGATGGTAGGGGTGTTTACATACTCGCCGTACTGCTGGGTAACGAGGCTGCGCGCCTGGGCAATGGTCTTGCCGGTAACAAGGGCCAGTATGCGGTTCTTGAACGTAGGGGTAAGATTGAAGCTCACCCTCGCGCTCACCGATGTTGTGTACACTATCCTGCCGTGCTCTTTATCTATCAAGCCGACAGCCGGCGTCTCGTAGCGGGTGCCGGCCGGGTCGAGCACAGGGCCGAAGATAGAGGCGTATGTGCGGGGAACCCAAGCCTGCACCGCCCGGTCAACCGCCGTGCTCATCTCGGCTTTGTCGAAAGCATACGCCCGCGCCTGGGTGGACACTACGACATGCACCGACTCGCCATCCTGCCCCGCCTCAAGGCTCTGCTGGACGGCAGGGGGGTCTACTTGTAGGGTTTGGGTAATTAGCTGCCGGCTGCCGGCCACCTGGCCTACGATAAGGCCCATCGCCCGGCTGGGGTCCTGCACCTTTGCCGTCAGGTCTGCCGTCAGGTTGTCTATGTCGCCTTGCGTAGCCACCTTGATCGTTTCCAGGCTGCCACCCTGCACGGCTGCGGTGTTGATGTAGTTCAACCGCCCGTCGTACACACCCTGTATCTGGTTCGCCTCTATGTTGCCTTCCGGGCCTTCCACTGTGGCCTCAATGTCGAGGGTGGCGGAGGCCACCGTCGCGCCGGGGCCGAAGATGGTGGCCGGCACGACACCGCCCTTGCTGACTTGCACCGTCGCGCCGTTGGCGGCTTTGAAGAGGGTGCCCTTGGGTATAGTCACAGGGTAGCTCGTGCGGTTGGTGAAGGTGAGGGTTCCCTGCGCTCTGCCTCTGGGAACCTGCCGCACACCTGTGGTGGGAGCCATGCCTTCTTCGGTGATGGTGGCTGTGATACCCTTAGCGGCCACCGTGCGTGCGTTGAGCACGCTGTTCGGGTCGTCGCTGTTCCCCTGAGCAGGCTCCTCACCGGCAGCCTCCGGCGAGACAAGCACAGGAATCTGCACCACCAACCCGGTTATGTTCTGGGTCAGGGGCGTGACCTGCACAGTGCCCTCCGGCAGATAGGTGTAGGCGTAAGCTCCCGCGCCCGCCAGGCCGAACACCAGCAGCAGCAGCGCCCCGACCAACGTCTTTCGCACCGCGCTGCGCCGCCACCTACGCACGCTCTCCTTTTGCCCCAGGTTTACATATGCCGCAGCCTCATCGTCAA
>JBBSIX010000340.1:0-2872 GCA_038231875.1 Chloroflexia bacterium
GCGGTGCGGAATAACACAGTAGGGGCACGGCGCGCCGTGCCCCTACGGACGCGCACATTTTTATGGACGGTTGTGGCATGAGGGCTATGATTGCTCAGAATGACAAAAGGTAGTGTGGGTGAGCGTAACCAGTTGGGGTTGCGCTCATTGTTCTGCATAAAGATGTGGGTAATCACCAGACACAGTTGTGCTTGACACTACCCCGCACGTGGCCTATAATAGTGAAGTTGCCCCCTTACAGGGGGTTCCACGAATGATACGAAAGTGGTAAATTTAAGAGTGGACAGTCTAAACACCGATCTGATCTTCAACATGGCTCAGTTGCTCAAAGAGCGGGTGGGCGCAACTCGCAAGTTGCACTTCGACACCGCATTGCTGGCTCTGGATGAAGCTGCGGAGCGCGCCAACGGTGTGCTCGAAGCCCACAACCTGCGTGGCGACGCCAAAGTTACGCGCCTGGGCGACGGCTTGTTAGTGCAGGGCGATGTGCTGGCTGATGTGCTGGTAGAGTGTAGCCGTTGCCTCGAGGAGTTCTCCGTACCTGTGGACGCTTATCTTGAGGAGCAGTTTCAGTCCACTTACGATGTGGACACCGGGCATGCTGTCCACCGCGCCGAGCCGGCAGCGGATGATACCGCCTTTCAGATAGACCAGAACCATCTGATGGATTTGACGGAGCCGGTGCGCCAGGCGCTGTTGGTTGCCCTACCGATGAAGCCGCTCTGCCGAGAGGACTGCAAGGGCATCTGCGCCGAGTGTGGCGCGAACCTCAACGAGGGGGACTGCGGACACAAGGCAGAGAAGACAGACGATAGGTGGGCCGGGCTGCGTGTGCTGAACCTGGAAGATTTTTCGTCAAGCAATAACTAAACAGTTCAACGTCACAAGAACGTTACCGGAAAGAGGAGAGAGTACAATGGGTGCTACACCCAAGCAGAGAATATCAAGCAAACGCCGAGGCGACCGCCGCAGCCACCAGCATCTCACGCCTGTGCAGTTGGTCGAATGCCCGCAGTGCCACAGTTTGCGCCTCCCGCACCATGTGTGCCCTACTTGCGGCACCTATCGTGGCCGCCAGGTGCTGCACATCAAAGCAGCCGACGCCGACCAGGCTTAGTTCTCACTACGTTAGCAATGCCGGTCGCCCGACGGCGAATTCGCAGTTTCCCATGGGGAAGTATGGAGCTAACGTATTGTGGCTAAGTACGCTGCCATAACAGGTTGGGGGAGCGCCGTTCCCAAGCGAGTGCTCACCAACGCCGAACTTGAAAAGTTCGTTGACACCACAGATGAGTGGATCACCAGCCGCACCGGTATCCGGGAGCGGCGTGTTCTGTCTGACGGTGAGTCTACCTGTACCCTTGCGGTAGAGGCTTCACGCCGAGCGTTGGAGCGCGCCAACGTTTCGCCCTGGCAAGTTGACCTTGTAATCTGCTGCACAGCCACGCCCGATTTTCTTTTCCCCGCCACAGCCTGCCTGGTTCAGCATGAGATCGGCGCCGAGAATGCCGGCGCTTTCGACCTGGAAGCTGCTTGCTCCGGCTTTATATACGGCATCAGTGTGGGCACGCAGTTTATCAAAGCCGGCTCCTACAAAACAGTGCTGGTAGTGGCCGCCGAGGGGCTGTCTCGCTTTATAGATTGGCAGGATCGCGCTACCTGCGTGTTGTTCGGAGACGGAGCCGGGGCGGTTGTGTTGCAAGCCTCCGACGATAAGAAGGGCCTGCTGTCGTTTGTGCTTGGCTCCCACGGCGTGGGGGGCGACCTTATCAAGCTGCCCGCCGGGGGCGCGGCTATGCCGGCTACCGCTCAGACTATAGAGGACCGTGAGCACTTTATCAAGATGAACGGCCAGGAGGTGTACCGCTTCGCCGTGCGTATCATGGGTGACTCGGCGGTGGAGGCTCTCGACAAAGCGGGGCTGGACTACGACGACATCTCTCTCTTTATTCCCCACCAGGCCAACACTCGCATTATCAACTCGATAGCCGACCGTCTGCGCCTCGACCCCAACAAAGTATTTATTGACATAGAGAAGTACGGCAATACCTCCGCCGCCTCTATTCCCATTGCTCTTTGCGAGGCAGTCGAGCAGGGCCGGGTGCAGAGCGGAGACAACTTGCTCTTTGTGGCGTTCGGGGCCGGGTTGACCAGCGCGGCGAGCGTCGTCAAGTGGGGCAGCTAGTGTGCAAGGCAGACCGGACATGATCGCCTACGACTCGGCTGTGGCCTGGGTCTTCCCGGGGCAGGGTTCGCAGGCTGTGGGCATGGGTCTTGACCTTTACAGGCAGTATCCACAGGTGCAGGCCCTCTACAAGGCTGCCGATGCCGCCCTGGGCTATGCGCTGTCCGAACTTTGCTTCAACGGCCCTGCCGACTTGTTGCAGAGCACCGAGAACGCCCAACCCGCTCTGCTCACTACCGAGATAGCTCACCTGACTGCTTTGCGCGAGCGCTACCCCGACGATTATACTGGCGCAAGGTTTGTGGCGGGGCACAGCTTGGGAGAGTATAGCGCGCTTGTGGCCTCCGGCGTGCTGGCGTTCGAGGATGCGCTGCTATTGGTGGCCGAGCGTGGCAGGCTGATGCACGAGGCGGGCCTGGCGTTGGGCGAGGCTACCGGCATGGTGGCTGTGTTGGGCTTGCCGGAAGAACGGGTCGCCGCAGTTTGCGAGCAGGCGGGGGTAGACCTCGCCAACATCAACGCGCCCGGCCAGGTGGTGATAAGCGGCCCACAGGAGGCGCTCGAACGGGCTGTTGTGCTGGCAAAGGCGGCTGGGGCCAGGCGCACTGTGCCGTTGCAGGTAAGCGCTGCTTTCCACTCGCGCTGGATGCACTCTATGTCGGAGCGGTTAGCCCTTCACCTGAACCA
>JBBSIX010000341.1:0-2861 GCA_038231875.1 Chloroflexia bacterium
GACATGGACACCTGCGAGTTCGCCGTGCGCGACGGCATCCCCTATGCCATAGACTGGTTGAACCCAGCCTGCGACATGGATTACTACTCGGTGACGCCCAAGTACTTCGAGTGGTGCGTGGAGAATATGGCGAACCTAGTGATCGAGCGCGCACTCAACGGCTATACACCCGGGGCGAACTACAGGTGGGACAGCTTCCTGAACGCCGCGCCCCCGCCGGTTGACTTGCCGGTGAAAGAGTGGTCCAACTTCGCCCACGAAGATGTAAAAGGCGCGCACGAAGAAAAGCAGACATCCGAGGCTAAGAAAGGGGGCGCGAAGGCGATGCCCCCGCCCGTGGGCGGGGTGGGCGGCGTGCCCGAAGCCCGTGAGGGGCGGGGCGACGGCGGGCCTTCGGTGCCCCACCCTGTGCCCAACGCGGAGACCACCCCGTGACCCGGGGGGCTTCGATAGACGCGGAGAGCGCCCGCCCGGCTGTTGACGACCTGCACGCCTACCTGACGGCACACCCTCAGTTGGCCGCCGACTCGCACCGGATGTTGGCCGAGGAGAGCGTGCGCCGCAACCTGACCTTCGCGGGCGAGCCGTTCTCTCGCTACCTGCGCCCCCACATGATCACTCCAAGCCAGCATGCCGTTATCAACGACGTGGTGCGGACGCTGGCCTCGGCGATGGTCAAGCTGCGGCGGGCTTGCGTGGCCGATGCAGCCCTGCGCGACCAGCTGGACCTCACCCCGGAAGAGTTGCGGTTGGCGATGATAGACCCCGGCTTCGAGGAAGCCTCGCCCTCTATCCGCCTCGATTCGTTTTGGTCCGAGCGCGACTGGCGCTTCGTGGAGATCAACGCCGAATCGCCCGCCGCTATCTCATATGAGGACGTGCTGGGCGACCTCTTTTTGGAGCTTCCCGCCATCAAAGGCTGGTGCCGCGACAACGGCTACCGGCTGACGGCGCTGTACGCCCGCGAGCAGTTTATGCAGGCGATTTGGGAGGCCTGGGGGCAGTTCAGGCAGACCTACGGCCCAGGGTTCAACGAGCGGCCCAACATAGCCATCGTGGACTGGGACGGCGTGCCTACCTCTACCGAGTTCGAGCTTTTCAAGGAGTACTTCGAGCGGCAGGGGTTGAACGTAGTTATCACCGACCCGCGCCGGCTTGAGTTCCGAGACGGTCGCTTGTATAGCGGCGACTTCGTGGTTGACGTGTACTACAAGCGGGTGCTCACCAGCGAACTGCTGGCAGACCCCGAAGCCGCGCGGCCCACCGTGCAGGCATACGAGGCGGGCAAAATATGTCTGATCAACTCGTTTCGGGCCAAGTTCCTGCACAAAAAGATGAGCCTGGGGCTGATGCACGACGACGCCAATGCCCACCTCTTCTCCGACCACGAGTTGGCCGTGATCAGGCGGCATATCCCGTGGACGCGCAAGGTGGCCGAGGGGTATACCACTCTCGATGGGCAAAAGGTTGACCTGCTGCCTTTTATCGCCGAGAACCGAGAGCAGCTTGTGCTCAAGCCCAACGACGAATACGGGGGCAAAGGTGTGGTGATCGGCTGGGTAAGCTCAGATGAGGAGTGGCGCAGGACGATACAGGAGGCGCTGCAAAGCTCCTACGTGGTGCAGTGGGCCGTACAACTGGACCGCGAACCGTATCCCTACTACGACCCGCAAGCAGGGGTTAGCTTCCGCGAGCTTACAGCCGACCTCGACCCGTTTGTGTTCGGCCTCGACACTTCGGGCATACTCACCCGCCTGTCGTCTGAGGCGCTGCTGAATGTAACGGCAGGCACGGGTTCCGTTGTGCCTACTATGGTGGTGGAGAAGGTCTAGTCCGGGGCACCCGCCGTGTACCGGCTGTGCTTTATAATACTCTTGGCCGGTAAAATGAGAAAGGTCGCAGACTAGAGGGAGCAGCACGATGCAGAAGCTATTCACCATAGGGGTGGAAGAAGAGTTCCAGATAGTGGACCCCTCGACGCGGGACTTGAAGCCGTTCGTGGAACAGATGCTCGCCAACAGCGAGGAGGATTTCATCGAGCACATCAAGCGTGAGATGATACAGTCTATGGTGGAGACTGTCACGCCGGTGTGCGAGAATGTAGAGCAAGCCAGGCAGGAGGTGGGGCGCCTGCGGGCGGGGGTGGCCGAACTGGCTGCGCGCAACGGCCTGGCTATCGTGGCTTCGGGCGCGCACCCCTTCTCCCATTGGCAGAGCCAGATCATCACCGAGCACGAGCGTTACAAGGTGCTTGAGGAGGATTTGCAGGATGTGGTGCGCTCCATCCTGATTTTCGGCCTCCACGTCCACGTGGGCATACCCGACCGCGACCTACTGATTGACATAATGAACGAGGCGCGCTATTTTCTGCCCCACCTGCTGGCCCTTTCCACCAACTCACCCTTCTGGCAGGGGCGGCACACCGGCCTCAAGTCGTACCGCACCATCGTCTGGCAGCAGTTCCCCAGGACGGGCATCCCCTCGACCTTCTCATCATGGTCCGAGTACGAGGGGTTCACCAACCTGCTGATCAAAACCAATTGCATAGACAACGGCAAAAAAATCTGGTGGGACCTGCGCCCGCACCCCTTCTTCAGCACGCTGGAGTTCCGGGTGTGCGACATGCCCACCTCGTTGGCCGACAGTATTATGCTGGTGGCCCTGTTTCAGGCAATCGTCGCCAAGCTGTACAAGCTGCGCCAGAGCAACGTGGGCTTTCGCCTCTACGACCGCGCACTTATCATGGAGAATAAGTGGCGCGCCGCTCGCTATGGCCTGGACGGTATGCTGATTGACTTCGGCAAGCAGACTGAAGTGCCGATGCGCCAACTAGCCCTTGAACTGCTGGAGTTCGTGGACGA
>JBBSIX010000342.1:0-2712 GCA_038231875.1 Chloroflexia bacterium
AAAAATGTGCGCGTCCGTAGGGGCACGGCGCGCCGTGCCCCGACTGTGTTATTCCGCACCGCTTCATCTATAGACCGACTGTCATACAGGCGCACTGATTCCTCACTACGTTCGGAATGACAAAGGGTAGTATGTTCTGTTTTCGCCGGCATGGTAGGCTAGCACTGCTTAAACCGCTTGAGATGTGGGTAATCACCAGTTCCTTTTTCCCTTGACATCTTAGCGCCGCTTTGCTAAAATTAGCCACTCATTCCGTACAGGCGGGTGAGGCCGGTATCCTCTACCGGCATCTGGTTGTACTCTTTTCTGGTTCTCTTACATGAAGACATGGAAAAAGCCCACGCCTAGCGCCGGGCCTTTTCGCCGTCTAATGCAGCCACAGCCGGCGGCTCTCTTGCCGTCTGTGACCTGCCGGTTGTCGTCCGCAGGAGGTATTCCGGTGCTTACTATTACTTTACCTTTCAGCATGGAGGCTCTACAGAGCGCTCTGTGCCTTTACCTTTCGCGCCCCACCCTAGATATAGAGGAGGTCGTCCCCGAAAAACTGGGCGGAGGGGTATCGGGCAGCCCGGTGTACCGCCTTACCGTCAACTACCGCCACACAGGGGGCGACACAGCCTCGCCCCAAACTGCTCCAACCTCCAGCCAGGCGCTCAAAGTGGTGCTCAAGCGCGGCAGCCAACATACAGGGGCGATACTGGCGGGTTCGGCCCGTAGAGAAGCCTCTTTCTATCGCAGCCTGGCGAGGCAGCTGCCGGTGCAAACGCCCCGCCTGCTGCTTACCGCCGAAGATACGTCAGGCGAACTGGCGCAGCCGATGGTAGTAGACGCCCCGCCCTCCCTGGCGCAGAGTTGGGGTTCCTTGGGGTTCGATAACGACTGGGTGCTGATGGAGTCGCTGCCGGCCGACGTTGTGTGGCCCCAGGCGATGTGGACGGCAGAGCACTACAAGAGCGCTCTCACCGCGCTGGCCGATCTCCACGCTCGTTGGTGGAACCGACCTCCCAGCCCTACCGAGTACCCCTGGGTGTGGACCCCCACCGGCCTGCACACCGAGAGCCTTATCAGTGAGGCCCGCGAGGCGCTGATGCAGATAGAGCAGGAAACCTGGGGCGAGCGGTTCTTCCCACGCGAGCGGCTCCGAGCCTGGCTCCGTGTGCTCGACGAGCCGATGTGCTTGCTCGACACGTTGCGGGAGATGCCCCAGACGCTTATTCACGGCGACTACTGGCCCGGCAATATCGCTATGCGCCCGGAAGGGCCTTCCGTGTTCGACTGGCAGCTTGTGGGGGTCGGCCCTGCGGCCTATGACCTGGCCTGCTTCCACTCGTCGTCGCGCTGGTGGTTTGGCCGCCTGCCTTTGTCGCTCACCGAGATGCGCGGGCGCTACCTGTCTCGGCTGAATGAGCAGCTTTGTTCTTCGGTAGACCGCTATATCTTCGATGTAGGGATGGACGCTGCCCGCGCCTGGCGGTTCGCCGTGTTGTGGCCCACCGTCATTCTGGAGCACCACACAAGCCTGCTCGCCGGCCTCCATCACATGCGCGCTACGGCGATAGAGCCTGCCTATGCTTCGCTCAGAAGGTGCGTTGGGTACGTGGGAGCGTAAAGAGCCTGCCCTGAGCACACAGCCCACCGCTTTTACGGCGTAGGTGTGCTTGAGGCAGGAGCAATAGGCGTTGCCGGCCCCGAACCGGCAGGGGTCGAGGGGGCGCTGGTCTTACCGGGTAGGACAGTGACTGTGCCTGTAACAACAGAGGGCAGGGTGGTCAGCGTACCCGTTACCGTTATAGTACCGGGCGGCACTGCTTTGTCTTTGTTCCGGTCTATAAGAGTTGCGGCTTCCTGAGCAAAGGGCGCTTGCGGATTGATGCTCAGAGCCTGTTGCAACTGGGTCACCCCTTCCAGGTAATTAGGCTGCGGAAGATTAAGATAAGCCTTGCCCAGCTTGAAGTGTACATCGGCGTTGGTGGCGTTTTGGGCCAAAGCCAGATACGCGCTGTAGTAGCTGACTGCCGAGGCCCAATCGTTTTTAGCGGCGGCCTCATCTCCACTGCCGATAAGCTGCTCTACATTAAGCCCAGCTGTAGGTGTAGCATCACCGGCGGGGGCGTTAACCACTTGCGGTGCGCCGATAAACACCGTAGAAACGGTGCCGATCACCAGCACCGCCACAATCAGCAGCGCGCCCAACCGCTTGATACTCTCGCGGGTTTGCCGGCGGCGTGCGGCCCGACGCTTGGCCGCTGTTCTCGAATCTATTGGACTAGGTGTGGACATGGTAAAGATTGTACCAAAACGCACGAAATGAAACAAGGTGCGGGACTGCCGACAAGTTTTCAGGGTTGGGGTGCAGAACCCGTGAAGGAGGCACTGTAGAGGCCGGCTTACGTGGTAGGAAACCCGGCGATTGCCCGTTTTCCACATCCTCTCTGCTTTGGTAAGTCCACCCCGCTTGTGGTACAATTAACGTCCACGGCAGACTTTATATCGCCCGAAAAGTGCGCCGCAAACCCGATAAATTCATGCCGACAGAGAGCCGCATGCGGCTTGAGCCTGTAAGATTGTACCCGAAGGAAACCGTATGCCATACGCACCCCAAAACCCCCTGATCGTCCAGAGCGACCGTTCGCTCCTGCTGGAAGTAGACAATCCACTCTACACCGCCGCCCGCGACGAGCTGGCGCGCTTTGCGGAACTCGAAAAAAGCCC
>JBBSIX010000343.1:0-2707 GCA_038231875.1 Chloroflexia bacterium
AGCGTCAGTGATATACCTCCTATCAGTGCGGGCGTGAGAAAATGCCTGCTGCGGCTCCACTGCATGAGACGCACTATACCGAAGCCCGCGCACGCCCCCAACCCCAGCATCACGAACAGATCGAAGCGGTGGGGCACCCGCAGCGCATCGAAGCCCGGCACGTGCTCGTACAGCCACCTGTAGGGCAGCGATATGCCCGTCGAGTCGAGGCCATAGGAGTCCAGGTGGAGGGTCGGCCCGAAGCTCAGGATGAGACCTACGATAATGATGATACCGAACAGCCCCGGCCCCAATTTGCCTTTGCGTGTGCCTCGGCCGGCGAACAAGCCCACCAGCGCCAGGGACACCGCCACGACGCCGGGATACATCTCCCGCTCGGCGCTCGTCTCCAGGCCGAATATGCCCTGCTGCACGGGCGCGTATAGCCAGCTTGTGACGGTGGTACGCAGGAGGCTCTTAGGCCCCGCGCTCCAGTATTCGACTTCGCTGAGGCTGCGGTTGAAGCCGAATGCATTTTTGGCCTGGGTATAGGGCAGCAGGAACGGGTACATAACAGCGAGCACCACGACTCCCATCGCCGCCAGCATGACAATTTGCGCCAGTAGCCGGAGCCAGTTCACCGCGCCCACCCCGGTTCGCCTCAGCTTGCCTCGCAGCCACCCTGCTATGCCCGCATTACGCAGCCCATAATAGAGCAGGTATACGCCAAACAGGATAGCTTCATAGTAGCCGTAGTAGCCCGCGGAGAGGGCTTGCAGGGCTGAGAAGAAGCCGAACAGACCTATGTAGAGCAGGCCGCGCCTGTCCAGTAGGCGAGTTGTCGAGGCGGTGTGCTCCATAAAGAGCGCCAGGAAGTAGAGGGCAAAGACCATCCACTGTATCGCCACGATGCCCAGGTGGCCGTACTCACCGTAGTGCCACGGCGAGAAGGCGTAGGTGATGCCCGCCGCCATACCCGCCAGGCTGCTGCCCGTCGCCCGCCTCACGAGCAGCCATACTCCTACACCGCTCAAGAAGAACGAGGAGAAGGTGACGAGGTTCCATGCCAGCAGCACATTGCCCGTAACCCAGATGATGGGCGCGGTGTATATGCCCTGCGCGATCAAAAGCTCGTTGAGGGCAAGGTCGTTGTTCAGAGGATAAAGGCCAGGGCTGTCGTAGATATGCAGGGGGTTGGTGAGCAGGTTGTGCGCTATCTCGCCTAGCTGACGGGCCGTATCGGTGCTGTCCAGTGCGTCCGGCAGCGTGCTCGCCATATGCGTGACCAGCGGCCAGGTGAAAGCTGCTGTCGCCGCGAGAAAAAAGATGGTGGCGAACCACCCGGAGCGAAGGAACACCCACCTGCGGCTTTTTAAAGCCCTCTCATCAGGGCCTTCTACAGTGGTATCGTGAACGGCTGTGACTGTTGCTGGCATCGGTTCGGCTGATTATAGCATACAGGGTGTTTACGGACGCCAGGGGTTTCGGCACTTTCAACCTTCCACTCGTCCATACTAGGCATGGTATAATCAGAATAGGAACAAATTATCTAGAAAAGAGCTTCCAATGCCTCCAAAATCTAAGAGCCGCTCTGTGTTCGTTTGCCAGCAGTGCGGTGGCGAGCAATCTAAATGGACCGGACGTTGCCCCGACTGTGGCGAGTGGAACACATTCGTTGAGACGACCGTGAGCAGTGCGCCCGCCTCCGCCAAACCCGTGTATGCGCGCCCCGACGGCACAGGTAATCGCCCCACGCCGATCACCCAGGTGCAGAACGAAAACTTCACACGCATCAAGGCTCCGGGCGACGAATTCAACCGCGTGCTGGGCGGGGGTATCGTGCCCGGCTCATTGGTGCTGATCGGTGGGGATCCTGGGATCGGCAAAAGTACATTACTTTTACAGGTCAGCGCCGAGCTTGCGCTCTGGGGCGACAAGCCGATACTATACGTGTCGGGGGAGGAAAGCCCTCAGCAGATAAAGCTCAGGGCCGCACGCCTGGGGATCAACCCTGAGCGGCTGATGCTGCTGTCGGAGACGGACATCGAGTCGGTGTTGTCGCAGATAGAGATCATGCAGCCGGAGCTTGCCATCATCGACTCGATCCAGACGATGTTCGCGCCTGAGATGACCTCATCGGCAGGGTCGGTGAGCCAGGTGCGCGAATGCACATCGCGGCTGATGCGGCTCGCCAAGGCGCGCAACATCCCGATCTTCCTGGTGGGCCATGTCACCAAAGAGGGTGCGCTGGCCGGACCCCGCGTGCTGGAGCATATGGTAGACGCCGTACTCTACCTGGAGGGCGACCGCTTCCATCAGTACCGCCTTCTGCGCGGGGTGAAGAACCGTTTCGGCTCGACGAATGAGGTGGGCGTGTTCGAGATGAGCAACGAGGGTATGATAGAGGTGAGCAACCCGTCCGCTGCTTTCCTGGCCGAGCGTAGCGGAGATGCACCGGGCGCTGCTGTGGCCGTGACGCTGGAAGGCACGCGGCCCATCCTTGTGGAGGTGCAGGCCCTGACCTCGGCCACGTCCTTTGGCATGCCCCGCCGCACCGCCAACGGTATAGACCTCAATCGCCTGTTGCTGCTTGCCGCCGTACTCACCAAGCGGGTGGGCATGGGGCTGTCCAACCAGGATATATACGTCAACATCGTGGGTGGCTTGAAGATCACCGAGCCTGCCGTTGACCTGGGGGTGGCGGTGGCGGTGGCATCGTCGTTCCGGG
>JBBSIX010000344.1:0-2705 GCA_038231875.1 Chloroflexia bacterium
CAGACCCAGGCCAGTAGAGCCAAGTGGACAATGCTGCGGAAGGCCGTTGCCTCCCCCCGTGCGCGCATCAAGAGGGACACGCCGAACGCCAGGCCCAGCACCGCCAGGTCGGTAAACACCGGGGCCAGATCGCTCAAAACATGGACATTGTAGAGGGCCGGCACGGGCGTGTAGCTAGGCAGCAACCTGAATACCAGCCACACCCCCACGCCTGCAAAAATCCAGTTGCCGCAGACCGCCATGCCTCGGTCCGGCCAACGCCGGGCGATGGCATGCAGGGCTGCGGCCTCCAGAGCCAAAGCCAGGAGAAGCACGTTGCCTTCCAGCAGTTGCACCAGACCCAGCGTAAGCAACCCCACCGAGAGCAGGGCGTGAACGTAGGCCAACCTGGGGGCGGCGCTGCGTATCCCCAGGAACACCAGCAGCCCTACGCCGGCCCCCGCGAGGCTGACCACCCCCCAGGTGTGCCAGGACACCAGCGCGGGCGCCGACGACCAGGCGCGGCTGGACCATACCGCCCAGGAGTAGGCCAGGCACGCGGGCGGGATAACGGCGGCGAAGAAGAAAGTATGTAGACTGAGCAGGCGGCTGAGGAGCGGGTCTTTGACCCAGGCGAACGTGGGACGCAGCCAACGCTCAGGCCACCTGCGCAGGAGTACCTCCTGCGCCACAGGCACAACGGCGAACGCCAGCAACACGGCGAGTGCTCCACCTTGCAAGTAAAGACGGTCGGTGACGGTGACGGCAGTGGTTCCATGCCACTTGAAGTCCCACTTACTGCTGGTGAGGTCGAGGGCCGTCCCCATGATGGCCCATGCACCCGCCGCCGAGGTCCACAGCAGGGACCGCCAGCCCCTCGCCAGGTAGCTTGCGCTTGTGCCCGCCAGCACCAGGCAGGTGTAGATTATCACCCCCGGCACTTGATATGCATCGAAACCCAACACGAACGGGGTGAGCAGCCCGCCCAGCACCCCGACAACGGACAGGGCCGCCTCGTGTTGTCTGACCGCCAATGCAAAGGAGAGCATCGTCACCGCCAGCATGTAGACGAGCGCCTGCGTGTAGGGGATTTGCAGATCGCGAAACAGCACGTAACCGGCGTAGCCTGTGATGTAGTACGTGGCGATGCTGCCGCCCATAAGCACCTGGCTCAAGTGCCGGTGTTCGCGGCGCAAGTGTAGGCCAAAGCCGAGCAGAGCGGTGCCCAGCATCAGTCCGGCGCCCAATCTGGCCTGTTCGTCGAGCCACGCTTTGTCAACGGCGTACTTAAAGAGGAAGGCTACCCCGAACAGGAACAGTACGATGCCTACTTTGTTGAGCCAGAACTCGGCGCTTCGCATCACGTCAAGCTGAAAACCGGGCAATCGGAACCCGCGCGGCTCGCGAACCCCGGCATCCCAATACTTTTCTACTATCTCAGCCTCAGCCTCAAAGTCGGTCCCGCTTACGGACTCCAGCATAGGGACTGTTTCCTCTGCAACGAGCAGGGCAGACGCCCAGAGTTGCCCGCCGCACCACCGGCAGCGCGGTTCGTCGGGCGGGTTGTCTCCGGCGCAGTGAGGGCAGTACGTTCGGGGTTGCTCCGTTGCAGGGTGTAGTGCGGCTGCCCACCGCACTACTTCGCCCGTCTCCTGAGCAGGGTTGAGCGTTGTGACTACCTCCCCAGGCTGGTTCAGCGTAGCCCGCAGTTCGTCCACTGCGCGCTCCAGAGCAATTATTCGACGGTAAAGTTTGCTGTTCGCATGTAAGTCCATAATGTCGTACCTCCACATGGGAAAAACCTCTTTGTCTCCTTACTATAGCGGGCCTTTCCCGTGCCTACTACAGCAAATACACGTAACTTTCTGCTTTACCGCGCTGAACGACTAGGTAGTTTTGCCTAGCGCCGGCTCAACTCTGGGCGCTGACCTCCGCGTGCATACTCGCCTACGCGCCTGTATAATTAGAGGTTAGGAAAAGAAAGGTCCACTACCGATGCCGACTCCCAACAACCTACCTCAACTGCTGACCAGCTTCATCGGGCGGGAGCGCGAGGTCGCCGAGGTCCGAGAGCGACTGGAGGCTTGCCGTCTGCTGACCCTCACCGGCGCCGGGGGCAGCGGCAAGACGCGCCTGGCGCTCGCGGTGGCTTCCTCGCTGCTCGATAGCTACCCCGATGGCGTATGGCTCGTAGAACTGGCCGACTTCTCCGATCCCTCCTTGCCTGCTCAGGCCGTGGCTTCGCTGCTCGACGTGCGAGAGGCGCCGGGCCGCACGCTTGCCGACACCCTGGCAGCCGCCTTGCAACCGCTCCACGTGCTGCTGGTGCTGGACAACTGCGAGCACATGGTCGAGTCGTGTGCCTTGCTTGCCGACAGGCTGCTTGCCGAGTGCCCGCACCTGCGTATTCTCGCCACCAGCCGGCATGCGCTTGGTATAAGCGAAGCGGGGGCCGCCGAGTTTGCGTGGCACGTACCCTCTATGTCGCTGCCCCCCGCTTCGCTCATGCCTCTAGATGAACTGGCCGGATACGAGGCGATAAAGCTGTTTGTTGAGAGGGCAGCCTCCGTGCGTCCCGATTTCGCGTTTACCGAGGATAACGCTTCGGCTGTGGCGCTCTTGTGCAGCCGTTTGGACGGCATACCGCTGGCGATTGAACTGGCGGCGGCGCGCGTGAAGGTGCTGTCGGTGGGGCAGATCGTCGAGAGGCTTGACGAGCGGTTCCG
>JBBSIX010000345.1:0-2676 GCA_038231875.1 Chloroflexia bacterium
AGACGCAAAGACGTAAAGGACGACGCAAAGATTTTTGTTGTTCCTGAGCAGGCCAAGAGTGGTCGTCGGCATGCCGGCATGGGGAAGACGCAGTTGACGTGTGAGGGAACTTGCTATGTGAAGGAATCCTAAGAATCTTTGCGTCGTCCTTTGCGTCTTTGCGTCTTTGCGTCTTTGTGTTTCAGGTCGTCTCGTCTGCATCGTTGTGGTTCAACGCCCACTGCTCGGCCATGCCTACCCGTTCGGCGATGGTTGGGTGGCTGTAGAACAGGATGCGAACCCAGGCGGGAGGGGCAGCGTCGGAGAGATTTTGGGCGGCGAGCTTGAGCATGACCGAGCGAAAGGCTTCGGCTTTGCCGGCCCTTAGTGCGTACAGGTCGGCTGCGCGCTCCATGCGGCGGGTGAAAAAGTTGCTCAAGGGCATGACCACCAGCCCGATGCCCAACATCACCACGGCGAAAAGAGGCAGCGCAGCTACGTCGCCCAGGCCACGAAAGCCGAATGCCGTCACCCCCCAGTCCAGCGCCAACGCAGCCGCCGCCATGCCCGCGAGCAAAATAGCAGCCTCGGCAACCAACCCCTTGAGCATGTCATTGTGAACATGGTGGGCCAGTTCGTGAGCCAACACCGCCTCTACCTCGTCAGGCGTGGAGCTTGACAACATAGTGTCGCTCAGGATGATGCGCCTCGTGCGCCCCAGCCCGGTGAGCATGGCGTTGGCGGCCACCGTGCGGCTGCTCATGTCAATTACGTACACGCCGCGCACGCCGGCGCCCGCCCTCTCTGCCAGACGGGTGAGGCGGGCAACTAGTTCGGGGTCTTCGAGAGGGCGGACTTTGTAGAACAGGGGCATGAGCAGCACTGGGGCCAACTGCGCCATCGCCACCATGAACAACCAGGCAAGCCCCGCCATGATGAGCCACCATAGAGTGGGGAAAGTACGCAGCAGCCACATCAGCAGTTCCACCCCTGCCAGGCCGAACGCGCCGGACAGCGCCAGTTCCTTGAGCGTGTCGAGCCGCCATGCGCCTGCGCTTTGGGTGGAGAGGCCGTAGCGGTGGGGCAGGATATAGCTCGCATAATAGCTCAAAGGCAGGGACAGTAAGACGTAGCCCGCACCCAGCACGACGGTATACAGCCCTGCAACCAGCCAGGGGCCATCTGCTACGCCTTCGGCCCAACCCCGCAGCACAACGGACCACCCTCCAAAGAGTAGCCCGCATATGAGCAAGAGCGCCGCCCCCGTTTCCACGAAGAAGAGCCTGTGCTTGATGCCGGCGTACTCCCTGGCGGCTTTCTGCTGCTCAGGGTCGAGCGCGAGCGCATCGGAGGGCGATACCTCGCCGTTCAGCCTTCGGTCTCCGTCCCTCGATTTTGCCACGCGGCCACCCAACTCCTTTGCACGACGAGGAGGCTTGTGCCGCCCTCATCCCCTTCTAGGGGCCTGAGAGCCACAGCTTCGCGAGAGTACCAGGCGACAGTGCCCACCAACTGCTCGCCGCTCTCCAGAGTGAGCGTAACCTGATTGTCCGTACTCTGATTCTCATCTAGGAAGTGGGTAAGCCGCTTGCGAAAGGCGTCACGCCTGGTTGTAAGCTCGTCCAAAGGAACCTGGAAGTAGCGCGCCAACCTGATGAGCGTGTCGTCCTCTCCCACGCGGCGGTGCTTCACTTCGATTGTTTGCACCTCGCTCGGCTGCACGCCGCAGCCCTCGGCGATCTCCCAGGGAGTAACCCCGCCTTTCATAGCCCTCAAATATTTTACGTAGTCGCTCAGGCTCACAGTTCTACCTCAACTCGGAACAGTGCTCGCTATATACCTCTGTCCTCGTCCATGTTGTCTTTTTCCGGTACAGCGGGTGCGCCTGGGCGGTCGGAGTCTATGTCGGTGGGCGTGCCCGCCAAATCCACCGCTCCGGCGTCTACTGCCCCCGCCTCCGCCGCTCCGGGCGAAACTCGGTAGTAGGCGATGGCAAGCTTACGCAGCACCACTTCATCTCCGGCGTCCTCCTTGATGGTAATGGTGTAGGGTGTAAAGTCGAGGATAGCGCCGGCGAACTGTTCGCCGTTGAACAGCTTAAAGGAGAGATGCGCCTGGGCGTCCTGCTGTTCGCGCAAGTAGGTGGCCTCGCGGTCTTCTCTTGTGCCGGGCCATAGACCGTAGCGGCCTTTGCTCCTGGGGGCGATCTCATCGGCGATGGCTCGCAGCTTTTTTATCCACTCCCTGGCTTCGGCGCGGCCCAGCGTCCCCACCGGCTTGCCGAGGCGCGCCTCCAACTGCTGCGGGTCTATCTCCATACGCGCCGCCAGGCCAAGTATCTCGTGGGTCTGCCCCTCGCTGAGCGGCTCGGCGCGCCTGGGCTTCCGAGGGGGAAGCGCCCCGGCGGCCTCTCCTTCGGGGCCGGGCCGACGTGCAGCCTCCGGGCGAGGGGGCATCTGTTCCGTAGCAGCCCGCGCTTCCGTTGTATCAGGACCGCTCGGCTGAGGCGGGGCTGTAGTCGCTGCGTTGGGTGTCGCCTGCCGTACCGCCGGCGCCGGCGTCGGGGTCGGTACGGCGGGGGTCGGAGCGGGCGGGGCAGGGGGAGTAGAGCCTGCCGGGGGCATCAGGTCTTCGATGGAGACCCACAGCGCCTTAGCCAGCAGCCGGGCATGGTTGAGAGGCATCACCTGCACGCCC
>JBBSIX010000346.1:0-2675 GCA_038231875.1 Chloroflexia bacterium
CATTGGGATATAGTGACCGACATGCGGCAGGGGCGGATCACGGTTGACGGCGCGCTCCTCTACGAGAACGGTCGTTTCACCATCTGAGCCGGCCTCTCGGTACTTCGGTACTTGGTAGATATGCAGGGAATAGCCATACGGCAAAGAAAAAGGCGCCGAGCCTAAGCCGACGCCTTTTCAGTCCGGTGTGAACGCCTCCAAGATGGTCCGAAAACCTTCCTGGAGGCTTTACCTATCCACCTGAAACCGAACTTCTAGTACATGAGTCTTAACATTGGTCATAACAACCTCCTTCACGATCTCACGACTGGCGTAAGTTGGACACAGGTCGATGCGTTCACCGACACCCTGATTCTAGCAGATTTCCCCAGCCTTGTCAACGGCCGAACACGGTTTCCCACATGCGGTTGGAACTTGGAGAGGGACCGTCAGGCAGCCCTACGCTCTAGCTTACGGGTGGCCCGCGACTTGCTTAAACGTTTGACAATGCAAATGCTATGCGCCCGGCACAGGCATGGGCGCCGATTTGCGAAAAGGAGATTCACCAATGGCTAATCAGAACGACAACACTCAGGAGAAAACCTGCCCCAACTGCAACATGCCGCAGAGCGCATGGACGACCAACGACGGGAAAGGCTTCCAAATGGGCAGTGAGACCTACTGCTGCCAGGGCTGCGCTGTAGGCACGGGTTGCACCTGTAAGTAGCAGTTCCGTGAGGAGCCAAGTCCGGTAACTGTTCGGGTTTGGCGTAGGAAAACCACTGGAGGGCAGGTCTTGGCCTGCCCTCTACCCTTAGGCCCCATATCGCTCGGCTTGTATGCTACTTGAGCGAGTAGGTGATCCTGTAGCCCCACAGGACGAGCGCTTCCACCACAAAGAGCAGCACCACCAGCAGCGCCAGCAGTCTGCCCCAGCGGTTGCGCCGTTCTACTGCGCGCAGCAAAGCGCCTGCTCCCAGCGCCACTACCGGTAGCGCAAAGAGCATGTAACGCACATAGAGATTAAACACCAGCCCCACTAGAGCGAATAGCGCCACCGCCAGCGACCACCCGCCGCCTGCGGCTAGCATGCGCCCTCGTGGGCCGCGAGCGGCAAATTTGCGGCGTCGGGACTGTACAAAGACATAGCCCAGTAAAGCCCCGGCTAGAGGCCAGCTATGGTAATATGCCTGGGCTTCTCGCGCTAGTCCGCGCAGCCCGCCGCGCAGCCATTGGCTGCGCGTTTCGGCGTACTCAGGAATCAGGCCGAGACTCCGGTCGTCCACTGCGCCGCTTATCTTTACGTGCAACCCGCCGCCCGCCTGTGCCCCGATTGACCGCCCAACATCGGCCAGGTTGCCCGTCAGAGTATCGGAGAAATGGCTGTAGTAAACGACGTAGGCAACCCCCGCCGCCACAACAACCGCCCCCAAAGCCCAGGCTGTGTTCTTCTTCGGGACTGTCCCGCGAGATACGAACATTAGCGCCAGGGTTAACACTGTCGCCGTGCCCACCAGTTGCACCACAGCCGGGTGGCCGAGGAACGCCGTGAAGAGCGCCGGCAACAGTAGCCACAGCCCTAAGCGGCGGGGTTGCAATGCTTTGTAGAGGCCAACTAAAATCGCCAACACCACCAGCGACATGAAATCCCCGAACAAGTTGGTGGCGATGCCCCAGGAAAAGGGCAATACCGAGATCGGCATGCTGAGGTACAACGCGCTTGATAAGAGGCCGGCCCGCCCGCTGCCCAAGGCGCGCTTCCCCAGGTAGAACACCGGCAGCACGCCCAGGGTGGACACCCCCACCATGAACAGCCGGATAACCAGCCCCCTGTCGTTGAGCAGCCACTGCAAGGGCAGCATGAGAAGGTAGGCGGTTGGAGGGTAGGCATTATAGCGCCCTCCCGACTCGGAAGCGAATGTGGTGAAGAAGAGTTGCCCCGACTGCACAGCCTCAAGGCGATGCACGTGAAAGCCCAGGTCAACTATGAAAATCTCCGGGTGTAACTGCCCGGCCAGCCTCACCACGAAAGCCGCTAGCATGATCGTCAAGAGCGCGCGCCGCTGCCCGCTCGACCAGCCCGCCCCGCCCCGCCTCAGCAGCCACCCCCCAGGCCCGCCTACCAGGAGCGTAAAGGCCAGCCCCGCAGCGACGACTTGCGGCCAGACGCCGTACCACTGCCTGCTAGTGAGCCACAGCCGGTCCAGCGTCAGCAGCCCGAACGCCAGGAGACCCGGCAGCGAGGCGCCGACTGCTACGCCTCCCACGCCCCAACCCATCAGGGCAGAGCCTAGCCCCAGCAGGGCGCAAGCCCCCAGCACACCGGCAAGCAGCCCGGCGGGAGGCAACACAAAGCCCTCAGTCCCCGTAGCTGCGGAAGGCGACACTTGCAGACGCAGCGCCTGTATGCCCAACTCGCGCTCGTCGCCGGGGGGCGAGAAGGGGTTTACAGCAAGGCGCAGAGCCAGGGTTCCGTGCTCGACCAGATCGGCGGGCACGTGGAATGAGTAGCTGGTTATCTGGGGCGGTGGATCGGCCTCAAGCAGCGTGCGACCGCCTGCGCTTACCCTCATCGAGGGCGGCGGCAAGCCCGGCGGACGCGAGCCGCTCACAGTCAGCACGACCTCGAAATCTTGCCGGCCTACATCGCGCAGGGTGACGAGCGAGTCGCCAGTAGACCACCTGAAATGCAGAGA
>JBBSIX010000347.1:0-2658 GCA_038231875.1 Chloroflexia bacterium
CAGGCCGACGTAAAGAGCGACTACAGCGTGGGCCTCGAGGGTGAAAGAACAGTAGTGTTCACCGCCACTGAGGATATACTGCCGCAGGGGCCGGGCGCGCCGGGTATTAAGGTGTTGCACGTCCGGGGCGGTGCCTTCACCAACCCGCCTGCGGGCGACTATACCGTCACGGTGACGGCGGAAGTAGGGCAGAACGGCGAGGCTGCGACAGGCACGGGCACGCTGACCATCTTGCCCGCTATCCAGCCATCCATCAACATCACCAACCTCTTGTTCGGCAGGCCGAGCAACAACAATTTTCAGCGTGTGCCTGTAAACAGCGACGTGCCTATTCCGCTCGACTTCCTGCTGTTCGACCAAGATGGGAAGCGCGACGACGGGGTGGGGTTGGCCCCGCCTGACCGGGCGCTGTTCCCTCAGTATCCGGGCGGCCTGCTCATACGCGATACCAACCACGACGGCCTGCTCAACTCATCTGGGGGCGATACGGTTATAGGCGGCATCAAGCCGGCTGCTCCGGCGGGTGCGACGGGCCAGAAGGCGTCTCCTGCCGTTGAAACCACCCTGGCGGACCTCGATACAGGCAAACCGAAGCTCTCAGGTACCATCGAGAACAAGCAGGGGGACAAAGTGCCGGGCGTCATGCGTGTGCTGTTCCACACCGGCGACAAGCAGGGCCTGTATCAGCCGACCTTCGAGTTGATCGGCGGCAACTCTGTGCAGGTGACGATAATCGCTGAAGCGCCGGGCGGCGGGGCTAATCCGCCTGGAACCGTTCCGGGCATGCCCACAACGGGGGCTGCTCAGGTCGGGCTGTGGCTGCTCGCGGTTGTTGCGGGGCTGCTCCTGGCCGGCGCGGGTCTGCGCCTGCGTCAATTAGGGGACAGATGAGCCGCTACGATGTGATAGTAATAGGCGCGGGGCACAACGGTCTGGCGTGCGCCTGCTATCTGGCTCGCGCCGGGCTGAAGGTGGTTGTGCTGGAGATGGCCGACCATATCGGCGGGGCGGCGCACACTGCGGCCACGGTTCCCGGCAAGCCGGACTATCTCTTTGATACATGTTCGGTCATACACAATATGATCAACATGACCAGCGTCGTCGAGGAACTGCGCCTGCGCGAAGCCGGCCTGCACTATATCGAGACCGATCCTTTTACTACAACCTTCTTCCCCGACGGCAAGTATGTACGCCTCTATAGATCAGTGGAGCGCACTTGCGAGGAGATAGCCCGCTATTCGCCGCACGATGCCGAGGCTTACGCCCACTTTATCCGCCTGGCCGACCCGATAGTCGAGATGGGGCTGACCGCCTTTCGCAGTTCGGGCGACAACGGCAGAGGCTGGCGTGAGGTGGTCAAGCAAGTATCCTCGGCGGTAAAGGTGCTGCGCCGCGTTAATCCGCGCCGCCTGGGTGGGCTATTGGTGGGCCCATACGGTCCTTTACTTGAGCAAACGTTCGCAACCCAATATCCGAGCGCGGGCATGGCAGCGATAGCGGCGCACGGCACGCTTGGCCCGCACACGCCTGGAGCCGCCTTCTTCGCCTACTGGCACGCTGCCTACCATCGCTACGGCAACTGGCACGCCGAGGGCGGCTCAGGCGCACTGTCGAGGTCGTTGGCAAAGCGGCTGGAGTCGTGGGGCGGCGAGGTACGCACTTCAGCGCGGGTAAAGCGTATCCTGGCAGGTAAACAGGTGCAAGGTGTGGAGATAGAGGGAGGCGAGCGGCTGCAAGCCGGCAAGGTGGTGGCGGCTATTAACCCTCAGACCGCCCTGTTGGACTTGTTGGGTAGAGATAGGCTGCGCCCTGCCTTCGTCCGCCGCCTTGAATCGCGCCACCGCTCGAATGCCGTGCAGTTCGTGGTGCATGCCACCCTGGATCGCCTTCCACCCTGGCCCGGCGCACCAGAGGATGTTTGGAACGGAATGCAGTCTGTGGCAAGCTCGGTAGATCAGGTGCGGGATAACTTTTTGCAGGCGGAAGCAGGGCTGGCCCCCAGCGACCCTGCCGCCTACGTCTTTACACCTTCGGCCATTGACGGCACGCTGGCCCCCGCCGGTAAGCATGGGGCCTACATAGCCTGCGCCTTTTATCCGGCTCGTTTCGCCGACGGCTCGACCTGGGAACAGCGCGCAGAGGGCGAGGCACACCGGCTGCTGGATGCGGTTGAGCGGCGTGCCCCCGGCTTCAAGGCCAGTATCACCGGCCTGGCATGGCGCTACGCCGACATCTGGGAGCGGGAGATCGGCCTGCTGGGGGGCCATCCCATGCATCTGGACATGACCCTCGATCAGCTAGGCCCCTTCCGGCCCTTGCCGACCTGGGGCAGCCACCGCAGCCCCGTGCCCGGCCTGTATCTTTCGGGGGCAGGAACTGCACCCACAGGCGGCGTATCTGCCGTGCCGGGCAGGGCGGCAGCGAAGACCCTGCTGGGGGACCGAAAATAAGCCAGTAAGTGTTCAGACCTGGGGTGGCCCAATTCAGGTCCCTACGATTTTTTCCTCCACATCGAGACTGAACGTTTACATGAGAGATAACTGGTGATTAGCCACATCTTAATTGTAGTTTAGACTATTGGGCGGACCGTCAGGGAAAGGGTTGCACAAAATGGCTGCTAATGTACAATAAAAGGGAGGCCTCAACCCCAATAATGGC
>JBBSIX010000348.1:0-2623 GCA_038231875.1 Chloroflexia bacterium
AGGGCCGTGCCTTTAGTTTTGTCGAGGTAGAGGGTATCGCCCGGCTGGAGCAGGCCCGCCTCCAACAGGTTGCCGAACGGTACGCGACGGGCGGTGCGCCTGTTCTCTGTGACGAGAACGGCTTCCTCGAAGGGAGCTGGCACAATAGCATCTATGCGCGCTTGCGCCAACTTTACATACGCCGGGTCGCGCTCGATGCCGATCCAACAGCGGTGGAGCCGTTTGGCTACTGCGCCCGTTGTGCCCGTGCCGAAGAAGGGGTCCAGCACTACATCGCCGGGGCTGGAACTGGACATAATCACGCGGTAGAGCAGCGCTTCGGGCTTTTGCGTGGTGTGGGCTTTCTCGCCCTCCACCTTGAGGCGTTCGGAGCCTGTGCATAGCGGAATCTCCCAGTCGGAGCGCATTTGCTTATCTTCGTTGAGGTTTTTCATCGCCCGGTAGTTGAAGGTGTACCGCCGTTGATCCTGCGACTTCTTGGCCCAGATGAGCGTCTCGTGGGCGTTGGTGAAGCGCACGCCTCTGAACTGAGGCATCGGATTGGCCTTGACCCAGGCCACATCGTTTAGTATCCAGTACCCCAGGTCCATCATAATCTTGCCGACGCGGAAGATGTTGTGGTAGCTGCCGATCACCCAGATTGTGCCGGTGTCCTTGAGCACGCGGCGGCACTCGGAGAGCCACTGCTCGGTGTAGCGGTCGTACTCCTCGAAGCCGGCGAATTGGTCCCAGTCGTCGTCCACGGCGTCCACAAGGCTGGTATTGGGGCGGCGCAGTTCGTTTTGCAGTTGCAGGTTGTAGGGCGGGTCGGCGAAGATAAGGTCTACCGAGCGGTCGGGTAGAGTGGGGAGGATTTGCAGGTTGTCTCCGGTGAGGATTTGGTCGAGGGGGAGCGCGCTGGTTGTCAAACTTTCACTCATCCTCCCGCATGCACATCCTTGCAAACAGCGCCGGCGGCATATCGAAGTTGGCCCAGCTAAGAGGTTCTTTGGAGGCTGCGGTGGGCGAGGGCGGCTCTTCCAGTGCGTCCATCACGAAGCCTGCCGAGAAGCCGGCGTTCAGTAGTACGTTCAGTGGGCGATGCCAGTAGTACTGTTTCACAGGTTGCCCGGAGATGGCAATGCCCTTTGTCACGCCCGGGTTGAGGTAGTTGGACACCTTTATGGCGTAAGTAGGCACGTCTCCGTAATCGTCGCGCTCGACGAGCATCGTCACGCGGTTGCCGTTGAAGCAGGGGTGCATCACCGAAAAAACAAAGCGCCCGCCTGGCTTGAGCACGCGGCTGAGGGCGCGGTAGAGCGGCTCGATAGCGGGCATATCCATCATCGCCATGTTGCATACGGCGGCGTCGAAGCGTCGCTCGCCCAGGGCTAATAACTGCCCCTCGTCGGTGGCGTCGGCCACGTGGTACTCGATTCGGCCTGCCTGCTCCGTTGTCTTTGCTTTGGCAATCTCCACCAGCCTGGGGCTGAAGTCGCAGGCTACGACAGAGACCCCAAGTTCGGCCAGGCGGCGCGAGAACAGGCCGTTGCCGCAGGCCACATCAAGCACCGTCTCGCCGGGTTGCAGCCCCAGCATACGCTCAACGGTAGGCGCTATAAGGGTTTCCTGCCAGCTACCGCCCGCCGACATCCGGCTGTCCCAGGCTTCGGCGTTGGCGTCCCATATGCGGCGCGACTCGTCAATAAGGCCGCGCCCTTCATCGAAAGTGTTGCTATCCATCTATTTGCCGCCTCCCGGCTAGTTGGACGAAACTGTGCGTACTGCCGTCAACTGCCTTTCCGCCGCTTGAGAGCAAAGCAGGGCATCTTCCGGGCGGACGCAAGTCCACATGGGTATGCTGGTCGCCCTCATGCGCTTGATTGTCCGCGAAACCAAGCCAAAAAATCGCCCGGCGTTCCAACAGGAAACGGTACAATGCTTCTCAGTTCGGCGTTGTTTAGAAAGTGTTCTTTGTCCAGTGTTACGAAGTAGTCTACACCTGCTTCCCACGCAGCAGCCAGGACTTGAGCATCACCCGCATGGCCTGTGAGGTCCCGACTTTTCTGTATGGCTTCTTGTGCTGGGGAGGGTATGGTCGAGGCCAGGCAGCGGTCTAACAGCAGAACCAACTCTCCTAAAGCCTCCGGCGCTTTGCGGCGCAGCGCCTCCTCGATTTCCACAAGCACCTGCGAGCTAACCAGCACTCGAACAGCGCCGGCTTCACCCAACTTCAAGATCATGCGGGCGCCCCCTTCAGCTGACCAGATGCCTGAGAATAGGGCGCTGGTATCGAGGAATACGCTAACTTTGGCCTGTATAACGCTCGCGCTCTTCCCGCAGGGTCTGGAGCATGCCTTCCAGGGTTTCGCCCCGCTCGTTCAGAGCCGCCGTTATCTGATCAGCCCGCGCGTCTACTTGGGAACGACCGAGACTAAGGATAAAGACACCACCCAGGTCCAGCAGTGTGAAAACGTCGCCAGGTTTTAGGCTGTAGCTATCGCGTAACGCCTTAGGTAGTATCAACGCTCCCCGTTGAGCCATCTGTATAGTAACTGTGTCCGACATATCAGATCTCCTGATGTTCAGCTTATCTGAGCATCAGTATATCAGATTCCGGGGCAATCGTTCAAACTGCCGCAAG
>JBBSIX010000349.1:0-2596 GCA_038231875.1 Chloroflexia bacterium
ACGCCTCTACCAGCAAGCCGCCGAGACACGAGAAGGATTCGAGCAGTACCTTGCCGGGTATGTGCTTGAGCCGGAAAGCCAGGAGGAGTATATGCGCCGCGTGCAAAATCAGGACTGGGGCGCGATGAGGGAGAGCGACCCGTGAGCGACGACTACAAGCCGGTACTGCGGGCCGGTTCCGACCCTCTGGTGTTCTTCAAGTTCCCTGGTGAGGGAGCGGGCGGGGGTGTCGCCAAAGGCCAGATCATGGCCGCTGCCCTCGCTGCTACGCTGCTGGACGGCGAGCGCGTGGTGATGGGCGCCAACAGCCTGATCCCTCTTGCGGCGGCCCGCCTCGCCCAACTCACCCACGCGCCCAATCTCACCATACTGGCCGGGGCTAGCGGCGGGGTGAACCCCCTCGTGGAGCCGCTTGTTCCGTCTTCGGGCGACTATGCCAATCTGGTGGCCGAGGCGGTGCTGGACTTCCCTGAAGTGCTGATGCTACAGATGGGCGGGCAAACGGATGTGTTCTTCGCCGGTGGCCTGCAAATAGACCGCTCCGGCAATTGCAACCTGGCTTATGTGGGCGACCCGCAACGGCCAAGCTTGCGCGGTCCCGGCTCGGCAGGCGTGCCCTGGGCGCACCGTTCCGGGCGCACCATTCTCTATACGACCACGCACACCGAGCGTTTGTTCGTGCCGTCGGTGGATTTCGTCAGCTTGCCTGGTTGGGATCGCCAATCGCGAGGGCCGAGCCTGGTGGTCACACCCCTGGCTGTGCTGGACTTCAACAGCGAGGGGGAAATGCGGCTGGTCAGCCTGCACCCGGGTGTGACGCTTGAGCAGGTGTTGGAGAACACCGCCTTCCCTCTGGATGTGCCGGACGGCGAACTGCCCGTCACCCCCTTGCCCACAGACCGGCAGATGCAACTCCTCCGTGAGCTAGACTCTGACGGCCTGCTGGTAGTTGTTGCGTAGCCGGCTTTCGACAGTTTGGCATCAGCCTGGGTCAT
This sequence comes from Chloroflexia bacterium, assembly GCA_038231875.1. Classification (GTDB taxonomy): domain Bacteria; phylum Chloroflexota; class Chloroflexia; order QHBQ01; family JADMIH01; genus JADMIH01. Next base: position 996 of record JBBSIX010000349.1, read on the forward strand.
ATTACACATATCGCTTGCAGCTTGCACTAACTTGACATATAATCAGCACAAATGAACGGGTAATTGTGGAAAACCGGAGGTGTGCTATATGGCAGGACGGCAGACGCAGAACCAACACATAGCGGACGACGGCGAGGCGGCTCCGCGAGCGGGCAAGCCGGTGCAGGCCGAGCTGTTCACCCTGAGCGCACGGGGCGAGCTTATGCAGCCGGTGGGCGACATACCGGCTCTGGGGCCCACTTCCAGTTTGGACGTGGCACGGTGGTGGTTCCGGCGCGACTTGGAGCAGCAAAAACGCCCCATCAATACGATAGATTCCTATATGTACGACCTGGCGCTGTTCCAATCGTCGCTGGGCAACAAAACGCTGGACCGGATCAACACGACCGACATCGCCAACTTCCTGGGTCAGGCCAACAGCAAGTCAACCCGCAAGCGCAGGCTAACCTCGCTGCAAGGGCTGTATCGCTACCTGGTCAACAAGGAGAAGGTGCTGCAAAAGAACCTGGCGGACAGTTTCTTCCCCGACTACATCCCGCTCAAGACCCCGCAGGTGCTTTTCTCGACCGAGCAGGAAGCCGTAATGCTGGCCGCCCAGGAGGAGAACTCGCGCACCGCCCTCATCGTCTACTTGCTGATGAAGTTGGGGCTGACACGCACCGAACTGCTGGCGCTCAAGGTGGACCACGTTGATCTGAGCAACCCGGAACAGCCTGTGGTGTATATTTACTACGAGGAGATTCGCTCGCAGAAGAAAGAGCGCAAGCTGGCGGCTAATGCCGATTTCACTGAGGCTTTCCAGCGTTATGTGGCCGAGTACGAGCCGATGGCCCGCCTGTTCAACTTGCTGCCGCAGTCAATCAACAAGATGGTGGATCGGGTGGTGGACGAGGCGGGCATCACCAAGCGGGTCACGCCCCAGTCGTTGCGCGACACCTTTGCGGTCGAGCAGGCCAAAGCGGGGGCCGACGAAAAAAAGCTGCTGCTGATACTGGGCTTGGCTCCCGACAGCCGCAACCGTAAGAGCGTGGAGCGGTACATCAAGCTGGCCGCCCCGCCGGTGGCGGGGGTGCTGTAGGCGGCTGAGAGTCAAGGTTACGAGGAGGGATTGCAGACGATGACCGAGGGAGCAGGAGTGGCGGTGTCGCAGCTGTTTCGGGTGCGCTATGCCGAGACCGATGCGATGGGGATCGTGCATCACAGCAGCTATATTGTCTGGTTGGAGATGGGGCGCACCGAGTTCATGCGGCACTTTGGATTTACCTACAGGCAGCTTGAGGAGATGGGGGTAGTGATGCCGGTGCTTGAGGTGAATATTCGCTACCGTCGTCCTGCCTACTACGACGACGAACTCTCTGTCACTACATGGCTAGAGGAGTTGAGTCGCACGAAGATCAAGTTGGCCTACCGCGTAGAGCGCCCCAGCGACGGCACACTGCTTACCGAGGCCACTACCCTACACACTTTCACCGGCTCTGACGGTCGCCCCATCAGGATCACTCACCACCCAGAGGCGTGGAGCCGCTTGCAGGCGATGTCGCCCGCGCCCGAACCTCAGACGTAGGCTAGGTACGCCGGGGCGCGATTTTCGTAGCGCTCCA
>JBBSIX010000350.1:0-2577 GCA_038231875.1 Chloroflexia bacterium
ACCCCTGCGGGCAGCGACCTGATGAGCCTTGTATCGCGCCGGACAACCGTCCGTACTTCCGCCCGAACTCCCCGGCTTCGAGGGGACAACTCTCCAAGATCGTGAGCAACGCGGCAGGGTTCTCGGAGCCTGTAACAGGGCAGACCTACACGGACGTGCCGCCAACCAGTCCCTTCTACGTATGGGTGGAGCGGTTGTCCTCACGCAACGTAATGGGCGGCTACCCCTGCGGTGGACCGGGTGAGCCATGCGACTCGCAGAACCGCCCGTACTTCAGGCCGAATGCGAACGTGACGAGAGGGCAGGCAGCTAAGATAGACGCCAACACCTTCTTCCCTGGCTGCAATCCTACCCGAATAAACTAAATAACTGAATAGCTGAATAACTAGTACAAGGGGCACACTCGGTAATCTAACTGCCGAGTGTGCCCCTTGTTTATGCGCGGATAGTAACTTCTACGATTTCATCGAGCGGCTCTCCGCTCTTCATGTAATCGGCGGTTATCCGTGCGGCGGCCCCGGCGAGCCTTGTGTGCCGCCTCAAAACAGGCCCTACTTCAGACCGTCCAGCCCTGTTACCAGGGCGCAGTCGGCCAAGATCGTGGCTAACACTTTCTCCCCCAACTGCCAAACTCCGTAACGACTTAGCAGTCGATCAAACAACAAGGAGGAACCTGTCTGGGTTCCTCCTTGTTCGTTAAGCATTGCTCGCTAGATGCGGGTCACGGCTCGGTACCTATGCTTCTTTAGTACGCTTCTTCCTCCTCCGCTGCGATGAGATTGCGGGCGGCGAGTTCGGGTAGAATAGGTGCAAAGTAGGCGCGTAGGCCGGCGGTGTAATCGAGGCCGGCTTCCCGGTCGTCTTCGGGCGGCGCCCAGGGTGCGAAGCGCTTGTGGGTGGCGGGGTCGTATGGCCCCTCTATCACCTCGAACACCACCGTGTCCCTTTCCAAGGCTACTATGCTGTGCCAGGCCCCCGCAGGTATCTCCACCCCTCTGACCGGTCCACCCTCACTTATAACCAAACCTTCCAGGGGCGTGCCGTCGTCGCTGTACCGCACCACCAGCAAGCTGCCTCGCAGCGCGACGAACAGCTCGACTTTATCGGGGTCGCTGTGCCGGTGTGGGCGGGTGTAACTGCTTGGTTGCAAGGCGTTGAACATGCGCTGCACTTTGTCGCCGTGCTCGTGCAGGCGCACTATGCTGCGCTTGCGCGGGCTGCTGTGCGCCGCCCGCACCGCACCGTCCAGCAGTTCATCCGAGAACGCTGTGAGCGCAAGCGGGTCTGCCGGGTTGCGCTCGTAGAGTGTAGACATCAGCGCTCCTCTCTCAGGTCTCTTTAGTCCCAACTTGCCCGGCCCGGCTGGTACACGAGTACAACCGGAGGGTCGAGGCGCATCTCTAGCGTACCGGCTTGGTCAACATGTTCACAGCCACGCCCACCACGCTGACGGCCACCGCCCCCAGCAGGGCCGCCCAAAAGTCGGCCACGTAGAAGCTGCGCCCGGTATTGCTCACCAGGGCCGCAGCCAGGGCGAACAGTGCGGCGTTAATCACGATGCTGAATAGGCCCGCCGTGAGGCAGTTGATCGGGATGGACAGAAAAACAAGGATAGGACGGATAAAGGTGTTCAACAGCGCCAGCACCACCGCAAAGATCGCCAGCGTTACCCAATCGTCGTAAGCGATGAGCGGTCGGCTGATTAGGCCAGTCTGCGGCAGCCCCCAGGCCACCAAGAAAACAGCTATAACCACAGCGGCCCAACGTAGCAACAACGTTCTCAAGTGCTTCCCTCCCCTCTGCAATAGCTTTCGTCGGCCCTATTATAGCACAGGGAGAGGAGTTGCCGGCTGCGGGCCGTCAGCCCCGACAGCCTACAGTCTTCTTATAGATAACCTCGGTTTTAACCGTATGGAAGCCCGCCGACTCGTATAGCCCCAGCGCGCCGGTAAGGTTATCGGCGTCTACGTCGAGGGCTGCTGTGCCGATACCCTGCCCCAGCAGCCAACGGAGGCCGGCCAACAGCATAGCCCTGCCCAGTCCGAGCTTGCGAAAGCCCCAGCGCGTGCCCAGCACTGCAATCCAACCCTTGTTCTGCCCTGTCCGGGCGTTATTCTCGGCATCTATTTGGCACTCGCAGAAGGCCGCGAAGGCGCCGTCGGGGGCGAGGGCAATCAGGCTGCCGTGGGGGTCGTAGCCGGGCGCGCTCATACGATACCGGCGCCGCTCAACCGTCGCGGGATGGAAGCCCCAGTGGTCTATAAACGACAGGTTGAACATCTCCACCCAGCGTTCGGCGTCGGGGTTCCTGACGGCGTTCGTGAGCGTAAAGCCATCCGGGAAGCGCGGCTCATCAATCGGGGTGTCCAGGGGACGGTGCATCACAAAGAAGTAGCGGACGATTGCGAAGCCGTTCTCCTCCAGCGTCTCGCGCATAGTTGTGTAGCTGTCGAGCGCACCTGAATACAGGTCCACCGGCAACCCAGGGGCCGTCTCGTCCCGATACTCGCACATTCGCCCTTCTGCCCAATCCACCGCTTCACGAGCCAACTGTGGATTGGGGCGGTCGGGGTGGGG
>JBBSIX010000351.1:0-2521 GCA_038231875.1 Chloroflexia bacterium
ATGGCAGAGGCCGAGATGGCGAGCATCGGGGGCGAGATGCTTGAGAAGTGGGGCTTGCACGGCATCGCCATGCACCACCGTGTGGGCAAGCTGGCGGTGGGCGAGGCAAGCGTGGTGATAGCCGCCTCGTCCGCCCATCGTAGGGAGGCATTCGAGGCGTGCAGCGAGGCGCTCGACTTGCTCAAAGCGCGCGTGCCGGTCTGGAAGAAAGAGTATTTCGAGGACGGCGGGCACTGGGTCGGCATGGGAGCGGGGTAGGCATGTGGATAGTGTAAAAGATAAGAGCCGCGAACTGGCCGCTTTGCTCACCCTCAACCGTTTTCCGCGCTCGGCAGCCTACGACCCGGTGTGGGTCCTGGAAAACCTCATGGGCCCGAACGTACTGTGGCTGACCGAGGCGCTGAGTCAGGTAATGAACCTCAACCCCGGTATGCGGGTGCTCGACATGGGGTGCGGGCGGGCGATCAGCTCTATCTTTCTGGCGAAGGAGTTTGGCGTCGAGGTATGGGCTACCGACTTGTGGATCAAGCCCAGCGAAAACCTGCGGCGAATATCCGAGGCCGGTCTGGAAAACAGGGTATCCCCTATCTATGCCGAAGCTCACACGCTGCCGTTTGCCGATGAGTTCTTCGACGCGCTCGTAAGCGTGGATGCGTATCACTACTTCGGGACGGATGACCTCTATCTTGGCTACTATTCGCGGTTCGTGAAAGCCGGTGGGCAAATAGGCATAGTCGTACCCGGCCTGCTGAGTGAGTTCACCGAAGGCCTTCCCAGCCATCTGGCTCCCTACTGGCTGTGGGACTTCTGGAGCTTCCATAGCCCTGATTGGTGGAGAATGCACTGGGCGAAAACCGGCAAAGTCGAGGTTACGCTGGCCGATACGGTTCCCGGCGGTTGGGAGCACTGGCTGAAGTGGCTGGAGGTCTGCGCCGAGTACGGTTATCCGTCCGGTGAACAAGAGGCGGAGATGCTGCGTGTGGACGCCGGGCGCAACCTCGGTTTTTCCCGCGTCGTGGCCCGCAAGCGGCAGAGCACTGAATGAACCCTTCTATCACAGACAACTTCAACAGACCCCTGCGCGACCTTCGCATCTCGGTGACGGACAGGTGCAACTTTCGCTGTACCTACTGCATGCCCAAAGAGGTGTTCGGGCGCGATTTCCAGTTCCTGCCGTCGCACGACCTGTTGACGTTCGAGGAGATCACGCGCCTTTCGCGCATCTTCATCGCCAACGGCGTTGAGAAGCTACGTATCACGGGTGGGGAACCGCTGGTGCGCCGCGACCTGGAGCGGTTGGTCTCCATGCTGTCTGAGTTGGAGGGGCTGAAAGACCTCACCCTTACGACCAACGGCGCGCTGCTGGCGAAGAAGGCAAAGGCGCTGAAGGAGGCGGGCCTGAACCGCGTGACGGTAAGCCTCGACTCACTGGACGACACCGTATTCCGGGCGATGAACGATGTAGACTTCCCGGTGGGGCGTGTGCTTGAGGGAATAGAGGCTGCGCGGGAGGCGGGGTTGCAGCCCATCAAGGTAAACATGGTAGTCAAGCGCGGGGTGAACGAGGCAAGCATCCTGCCGATGGCTCGCTACTTCTACAACAGCGGCCACATCCTGCGTTTTATCGAGTATATGGACGTGGGTACGACCAATGGCTGGCGCATGGACGATGTAGTGCCCGCCGCCGAGATAGTGCGGTTGATAGATGCTGAGATGCCCCTGGAGCCTGCCGAGGCCAACTATAACGGCGAGGTAGCCTCGCGCTACAGGTATCGCGACGGCGGCGGGGAGATAGGCATCATCTCCTCCATTTCCCAACCGTTCTGCGCCTCCTGCACCCGCGTGCGTCTCTCGCCGGAAGGCTCCCTGTACACGTGCCTGTTCGGCAGCGTGGGCCACGACCTGCGGGTTATGCTGCGCTCCGGCAAATCGGACGAGGAAATAGCCGGCTTCATCGGCAAAGTCTGGCGGCGGCGCACAGACCGCTATTCCGAGATACGCACCCTCGAGACCGCGCGGCTGCCGAAGGTAGAGATGTCGCACATCGGCGGCTAGTCTGTGCCTACTCTCCCACGCTGGGCAAGCTGATCAGGCCGGGGGCGGTGAAGTTGCGGTCGAAGGTAAACACTTCGCTGACCGCCAGGTACTGGATAACCGCGTAGTTTATGCAGTCGGTAAAGGTAAACTGAGGGTGGTCATCCTCTATGAACACCTTCCAAGCCCGCTCGAAGATAACGCTGTCCACCAGAAACATACGCAGCAGCGATGTGCTGGTGAGCACAGTGTGGAGAGCTTCCGCAGCCTGCAAAGAGCCGAACACCTTGAGGGTCGTGTACACCTGGTCAAGCACGTAGTCGGTAGTTATGAGGCGCACCGCCTGGTTGCGTAAATCCTCCCACAGGTCGCGGGCGGCGGCATGGTGGGAGTCGTTGGGATTGTAGAGGGCCAGCCAACCGCTTGTGTTGACGAATATCATCCGCTGGGTGCGCTTCATTCCTCGCCACCCCCGCCTGTGCTGCTG
>JBBSIX010000352.1:0-2459 GCA_038231875.1 Chloroflexia bacterium
AACGGTCTGTACATTGTGATCTTCATACTATGCCTGGCAGCCGCGGGCATGACCTACCTGCTGCCGCAAGACCAACCGGCAGCCACGGTAGCTGCCAGGCGCGCGGCGGGCGAGATAGTAAGCGCAAAGTCGGTCGCATCGGGTACGACGGAGATAGCCAGGAGCGGCTTCAGGCAGGCCATGGAAGAGCTGGCGGAGGGGTGGAGATTTATCCGAGGCGAACCGGTCATAATAAGTGCCATCCTGTACTGGTCCATCGCCATAGCGGTGTTTATGATGCTGGGGGTAATAGGACCGGGCTTCCTGGAACGCGCCCTGGGCATAGACAAGAGCCAGTTGTTCTACATTCTGATGCCGGGCGGCCTCGGCCTGGTGATAGGTGTGCTCACCGTGGGACGAATAGCGCGCCCCGAAAACCGCGAGAGTATGATCAACTGGAGCCTCCTCATGGCCGGTATAACGCTGCTAGCTTTCGCGGCTGTGCATACTGTACTGGTGTGGGCCTACCAGTTGCTTGGACGCGGCTCCAACAGTGTCGCCCCAGAGTGGCTGATATTGGGCCTGCTGGGTTTCCTGACTATGCTGCTGGGCTTTTTCAACAGCTTCATCTCGGTGCCCGCCCAAACTGCGCTACAGGAGCGTGCCCCAGAGGAGATACGCGCCCGTGTGTTCAGTGCCTTCTATACAGTGTCCAATGCGATACTGATCGTGCCCGTGCTGCTATCGGGTGCGCTTGCCGACTGGATAGGCTACCAGCAAGCGGTAGCGTTCATTGGCGTACTGGTGATCGTGATAGCCGCCCTGGGCCTTTACCGCAGCAGGGGTCGCCGTAACGGCACCGGCGGCGATGCCGGTAAAATCAGCACGAGCGCCAACGGCCACATCACCCAGCACGAAGTAGAAGCCGCGCTTGCGGTGGGGTCCCCCGCCCCCAGACCCTTTCCCGCTGAGGCGCAGCAGGAGCCGAGCAACACCAAGTAACAGACCTGATGTGCCCGGCGCAGTTACGAGCAAGAGGGTTGCCCCGATATATGGGTTGCCCTCTTTTTGCGCGTAACCATCAGGGGTGATGCAAAGTCGCTCTCGGTAGGAGTTGAGTACCCCACCTGCACGTTGTCATTCCGAACATAGTGAGGAATCGGTTGGCATGCAGGACTGCTGAATTGGAGCAAGTAAGGGGCACAATTGTAATTGAGTACGAAGGCCAACCGATTCCTCACTACGCTCGGAATGACAATGTGTGGTTTGGCACTGTCTATTGTTACATGCACGACTTTGACACAGCCCTAGTGTAACCATACCGGAAGGTCGCGTAAATATCTGGTATGATAAAGAGTGAAGCAGACTTAGCCCACGCCTGGCAAAGGTCGCTAATACGCTTCCTTGAATACAGCAAAAACTCAGCGAGGAATTACCATGGCACTCAGCACTCGACCGATAACCGTGGGCACCGATTGGCTGCCGTTGCCCGCCCCCGACGACGTGGTGAACCCTGCGACCAGATGGTGGCTCGCCGTCCTGGCGCGCGCCCTTATTTCGCGTGCGATGGACGACCTGGAAGTCAGCAAGGAGTACAGGCCGAACCCCGACAAGCCACTCGAAGGCAGGCTTAAGTTCCAGTTCGGCGCGAAGGGACACGAGATCCCGCAGCTTATCACGGCGGCGTTGCTCAACCACCCGCACGACGCGGCGACTGTCTACTATCGCTCGCGGCCCCTCATGCTGGGTGTTGGGCTATCGCCGTTCGAGGCGTTCGCCAGCAATATGCACCGGCTAGAGGGCGTATCAGGAGGGCGCGACATCGGTGTGGTGTTCAACCACAAGCAGCCGGGCGGCGTGACGGTGCTGCCCGCTTCGGGCGACGTGGGCGCGCAGTTCACTCCGGCTATAGGCTGGGCTCAGGCCGTGCAGTACCGCGCCACCGAGATGAAGCAGGAAGAGTATACCGGTGCCGTCGCTCTGGCCCACGCGGGGGACGGCGCTACCTCCACAAACGGCTTCTGGAGCGCCCTCAACATAGCCGCGCCTCGCAAGCTGCCCTATATCATGCTGATCGAAGACAACCGTTACGCCCTCTCCGTGCCTTGGCGCTATCAAACCGCCGCGCCCAACATAGTCGAGAATCTCGCTAACTTTCATGGCCTCACCATCCGCTCGGTCGAGGGCGGCAGCATCTCCGAGCTATACACAGCCATACTGGGAGCCGTCAGCGATGCGCGCACGGGCGGCGGCGCGCAGATGCTCCACGTAAAGGTGCCGCGTCTCACCGGGCACAACTGGCAGGACCCCGCCGCATACAAGACGGCAGAGGAGAAGGGAGAGGACGCCCGCCGCGACCCTCTCGCACGCTTGATCGCACATATGCAGGAGGAGCACGGCGTCCCTGCGGCCAGGATCGAGGCGATGCAGGAGGAAGCTGTGCTGTTCGCCAAGGAGCAGGCGGAGGCCGCATGGACGCA
>JBBSIX010000353.1:0-2436 GCA_038231875.1 Chloroflexia bacterium
CCGGTGGCGCGCCGCGTGCCCACTATGCCCACCGCCCAGGCATCTTGCGGGGCTAAATCCCCAAGCATGTACAGCACAGGCGGCATACCATCGAGTTCGAGCAGGCGTTGCGGGTAACTCTCGCTCTCCCAGGTGACGGCCCGCGCCCCGATCTTCTCAAGCTGCTCAAGCTCTCGGCTGGGGTCGAACACCCGGCGCGTTTCCACCAGAGCCTGGGAGGTCCTACCGTCGAGGCCGGCGCACAGCAGATCGCCGAGGGTGGCGTGCCATGCCTGCTCAACCGTACCGAAGTAGTTGAGCAAGAGCCGCATCCGGGCCGGCCCGATGCCGGGTACTCTGCTAAGGGATATGTAGTGGGAAGTAGACATTAGGACAAATTACGAACTGCGAGTTTGTTGCTTGCCTGCTTATTCCGGCCACAGCAGGCTTTTTCGACAACTTCGGTCGCTTTTCAACTCGCCCTTTGTCCAGGCTACTTCACCGGCCTTACCCCCGTATAGGTCGTATACACGCGGTTGCCCGCGCCCAACGCTGCGACATCTATCCACACGGTTGTGCCGGCGCTGCCTGGGGGCATGGTTTGCTTGCAGATGCCGATGCCTTCGAGGTTGGTGGTGGTTTGGCACAGGGCATCGCGTCCGGGGAAGTGCCAGATGGAGGCTACGGAGGAGTAGAGGGCAGGCTCGCCATGATTGAAGACCTTTATGTACAGGGTTACTTCCGCGCCCTCTTTAGGGGAGGGGTTATCTACCCAGGCGGTGAGGGTAGTGGTGTCGTCAAAAGCGCTGGGCGTGGGCGTACCGGTGGGCAGGTAGGAAGGGGTGGGGGTGGCCGTGCCGTTGGGAGTGGGCGAAATATACGGATAGGGCGTGTTGGTGGGGCCGCTCTGCGCGGGGGTTGTCGCGGTGGCTCCGGGCGGCAAACCAGGCGTACTTGCCGGCCCCAGGGTGGGTAGTTCGGTGGGCAGCGGCTCAGGTGTGGGGGGCACACCGTCTACCAGGAAATAGCGCGTTACCTCACGAGCCTCTACATCGTACAGCACCACCCCGTCGTAGGGCGTAGCGTCGAAGAACCAGGTGATGCGCCCCATGTACAACCTGTCCGCGTCGCTCTCGCCCGATCCTGCATAGACTGTTACCGTGCCTCCTTTGGGCAGGGTGAAACGTGGGAAGGCGTAGGTGTCGCTGCGCCCGGCTTTGGGGGTGGCTATCTGCCAATTGGTCATATCTACGGCGGTGGCTGAGTAGTTGTGGAGCGTTACACTCTGGATGTTGAGATTGATGCCGCCCTGGGCGTGGGCGATGGCTGTTACTCTTACCAGGGAGGAACGCGCCCCGCCGTAACGCCACTGCACATAGTGCAAGCCGATATTGCCCATTTCCACCTGAAAGCCTTCTGAGTTGGAGGGCGTATAAGTGAGCACCCGGCGCTGGAACACCTGGACGAGCACGTCGGCCTCACGGCCCGCGATCTTCACTTGGCTCCAATACGCCTCCGAGAGGGGCAACCCGACCGCGACGAACCAGGGGCTGAACAACGGTTCTGTGGCTGCCTGCCCTCCCTTGAGCACGCTGCCGGAAGCGTTGAGGAATGTCCAAAAGACATCCGGCACGTTATGCCCCGTCTGCGGTTCGTAGTAGGCGTTTCGCACTCCGTAGTCGGAGCGGCCCGCCTGGAGAGCTTGCGCCTGTCCATCGCGGGTTAGGGCCGCTTTGACCGGACGGCCGGTTTCATCGCCGGCGCGATGCTCGTCGCCCGGCAGATTGGTAACTGGGCGGAACGAAGCATAAGTAGGAGCCTGGGGGTCGTCGCTATCGCCCGCAACGGGCAGTTGAGCGGGAGCGCGACTTACATAGCCGGCTCGGCTGACCTGCTGCCGGCCGCTTACCAGCTCGAAGGCGAGCAGGCCGTTGGTGACGAAGAAGGGGTTGTTGGGGTCGGCGGCGGGGTCGTTTATCTCCATGCGGCCTTTGTCGAAGTACTGCACGATATGTGTGCCGCCCGGACTGTCGGCCCAGGGTTCGCGCACCGCCGTGCCCGGCTGCGGCCCCCACAGCCAGCTGCGCTTGACCTCGCCCTGCGCCACCTGTGCGTCGGTGCGCTCCCACACCTGTTTGAAGGCGGGGTCCGCAAACCCGGCGTCGGCGTTAGCGGGCATGCGCCCGGCGTTCAGCCCCAAAGCGCCCGCCAGTAGGACGCCGGCGAGCAGGCTGCGAAAGACGAGGTGTGATCGGCGGGCCTGTTTCATAGGTCTATCTTACACGCAGGCCATGCCGACAACAAGCTAGCGGTTCCCCAACGACGAGAAATACTGCCAGCCGGCCAGCACAGCCAATACCAGCAGGATGACCAGCCAGGCCCCGCGACCCAGCCCTAACGCTTTGGGCCGGAACCGCCAACTGCCTGCCAGCACCAACAGGACGATGCCGAGCATGA
>JBBSIX010000354.1:0-2405 GCA_038231875.1 Chloroflexia bacterium
CTATGGGCCAACTCGTGTACGAAAAAGAGTCGGCTTATAATTACATCCAGGTCATAAAAGAGGGCGAGAAGACCTCCCTGATGCTCAACGAGGGCCACGCTATCCACTCGATCTACGACCCCAACCAGCTGCTGACGGGCGGGCCGTGGGACTACTGGTCGGTCGCTCCCTACTTCAGCAAAGGCTTCAGGCCCTCAGATATGCAGAGTATGGCGATGATAGGCTCGGCTGCCGGCACTGCCGCCCACATCTTCACCGCCGCCTATGGCCCCCTGCCGGTGGACGGCGTGGAGATAGACCCCGAAATCGTTGACGTGGGTCGTCGCTACTTCGCTCTCGACAAGCTGCCCAACGTCACCACCCACGAGCAGGATGGCCGCACCTACTTGCAGACCGACGGCAAAGACAAGAAGTGGACCGTGATCGGCATAGACGCCTACCGCCAGCCCTACATCCCGTTCCACCTCACCACCGTCGAGTTCTTCCAGGAGGTGCGCCAACATCTCACCCCCGACGGCGCGGTGATGATCAACGCGGGCCGTACCCTCAACGATACCCGCCTGGTAGACGCGCTGGCGAACACCATGCTGCGGGTTTACCCCAACGTCTATGTGATAGACGTGCCTACGATGGCGAACAGCATGGTAGTAGGTACCAACCAACCCACCAAGTTGGAGAACTTCGCCGAAAACGCCGCCCGTGTGGACCAGCCGGTCCTCAAGCAGATATTCGAGGCCGGCATACAGCGAGGCAACATCCGTGAGGTCAAGCCCAACCCCAATACCTTAGTGTTCACCGACGACCGCGCGCCCATAGAAGAAGTGATTGACCAGATTATCCTCGGATACGTGAACGACGCAGGAAAATAGCACATAGCCCAGGAGTCAAAAGCACCATGAACCTTAAGCTAAAGCGCACAACCCGCACACCCTCCTCGGAGGAGATGCTTATCTTCGATACCGACAGCCAGGACGAGACAGGTGAGGCGGTCAACATCGGCAAGACCGACATCCACTACCTGGACGACCAGATCGTGGGCACGCTGCTCATCTGGGAGGAGTTTGCCGTCGGCTATAATCGCCTGCATGCTCCCGGTTCCGAAGAAACGATGGACGACCTGATCGACCTGATCATGAGCGAGATCAGCGACCCGGTGGGCGTGTCGAGCGAGTACGGAATCGAGGTCTACTTCCCAAGCATCCAGAACTACCGCTTCGTGGGCAATTACGCCGGCGAGGGCGAAGAGGACCTGGATAGCCTGGAAGGCCCCCTCTACGAGCCGGAGTACGACGAGAGCACGGCACAGGACGACGATGAGGATGCAGACGATTTCTCCAAGCAGCTCCGGTCGCGACCCTAACCCTGCCCCGCTTTTGGGGCTGCCGATCAAAGACGGCATCTACAGCATCGCGGCTCTGCGCCGCTTCCCGGAGTTGGTGCAGGGCATCTCCACCCGCTCTACCCCCAAAGGCGGCGATTGGAACCTGAGCGCGCGCCGGGGCAGCCCGGCACACCCGCCCGACCCCTCTGTAGCCCTTGCCAACCGCGAACGCCTCGCCGCCCGCCTGGGCATACCCCTGAGCCGGCTGATTGGCTGCCGCCAGGTACACGGCACCGAGGTGGCCCTGGTCGGCCCCGCAGATGCGGGAAGCGGCATGTACCCGGACAAGCCCAGCATCGAGGGTGCGGACGCTATGATTACCGCCGCCCCCGGCCTCTACCTGCTGGCGCTGTCGGCAGATTGCCCGCCGATCTTTTTCTACGATCCCAGGCATCGGGCGATAGGGCTGGCCCACTCCGGCTGGAAGGGCACGGTGGGGCGCATCTCGGCCCGCGTAGTCGAGGCGATGGAACGCGAGTTCGACTCGAACCCGGAAGATATAACGGCGGCAATTGGCCCCGGCATCGGCCCCTGCTGCTATAAAGTCGGCTCGAACGTGGTGGAGGCAGCCGAGGCCGCGTTCCCCCGCGCCTGGACTCAGCGCCCCCCACTCCTGGAAGTGTGCGAGGGCGATGTGTACTTCAATCTCTGGGAGACGATCAGGCGCACCCTTATCGAGGCCGGCGTACCCCTCAAGAACATCTCCACTGAAGGCATCTGCACGATGCACCATACCGGCATATTCTACTCCCACCGGGGCGAAGGCGGGCAGTGCGGCCTGTTCGGTGCGGTCCTGGGACTGCGCGACACGGCCTAAGAACCCGCAGAGCAGGCAGAGAAGACCCCTTGTACTCCTTGCCTGCGTGAAGGGCGGCACATCTATTGCTGTTGTTACTCTCCATCAAGGGCGCTTGGTGCCGGGCACTCTAGTTGGAGCGTGCCTACAACAGCTTTGTGTCAGGAGGTAAGCGAGTTGGCAAGATTTCAAGGCAATGTTCATGCCGGTTCAGAGAGGCTGGCGGCC
>JBBSIX010000355.1:0-2317 GCA_038231875.1 Chloroflexia bacterium
CCAAGCACAACATACCCAAAGCGATCTGGGACTTCCTCAACCTGACCGGCCCTGTGAAGCAGAACGGCCAAACAGTCACCGAGCCGATCTCCACCCCCTGGTTTTATGCCTCTGGGCGGCCTATCTCCGACGCTTACTGGTCGAAGGTCAAGATTAAAGGCCAACCCACCGATGTGCTGATCCAGGCGTTCGAGCGCCGCGTAGTGACATACGTGCCCAGCAACCCCGCCGGTTTCCAGGCCGAATTCGGCAACATCGGCGCGCACTACCGCGATTGGCGCTATTTGAGCGCGGGCAAGCTCAACAGCGACTTCCCCCTCAAAGGCCCCCACGTCGGCTACGGCTTCAACGTGCAACTTTACTATACCGACAAAGACCGTGTGCTGCAAAAGGCCCGCGATGCCGAGTTCAATGTGGTACGCCAGCAGGTAGCCTGGCGCGACATCCAGGGCAGGGACTTGCTGTTCAACTGGGGCGAGCTTGACTCGGTGGTGGCGGCTGCCAAGCGCAATAAGGAAAAAATCATCCTTTCGGTAGCCAAATCTCCCAAGTGGGCCTCTCCCAAGACCGAAGGCGGTATGCCTGAGAACCCGCTCGACCTGGGCAACTTCATGTACATGATGGCTCGGCACTACAAGGGCGACGTTTACGCTTACGAAATCTGGAACGAAGAAAACCTGCGCGGCGAAAGCGGCGGCCCTGTAAACGTGGCACAGTACATCGAACTGCTCAAGTACGGCTATAGCGGCGCGAAGTATGCCGATCCAAGATCTATAGTGATATTCGGCGGCCTTACTCCCACCAGCGTGAATAATCCCGATGTGGCTCTCGACGATGTGACCTACTTGCAGCAGGCATACGCCTACCAGGGCGGCATTATGAAGAACTACTTCGACGTGCTTGGCTCGCACCCCGGCTCCAACGCAAACTCGCCCGACCAACTTTATCCTGAGAATCCCGGTACAGGGGCTTGCCCTCCCAAGTACGCCGATCAGGAAGGCACTTGCTGGCGCAACAAGCCTTCGTTCTACTTCCGCCGCATCGAACAGCAGTACGCTGCTATGCAGGCAGCCGGCGACGGCAACAAGCAGATGTGGCTTACCGAGTTCGGGTGGAGCACCTATAACACAGCCCCCGGCTACGAGTACGGGCAGCTGATCAGCCCTAACTTGCAGGCTCAGTACCTGGTGAGGGCATTCGAGAAGGGGAAGAACGATTACCCCTGGATGGGCGTGATGTGCGTGTGGAACCTCAACTTCAGCACCCTGCCCAACCTGGACCCCAACGACGAGAAAGTTCCCTGGTCTGTGCTCAACCCCGATTTCAGCGCTCGCCCGGCGTTCACCGCACTCAAGGAGATGCCTAAGTAAGGACACAAGGCAAACCCTGGGCGAGTGAGAAGAATAAAGTGAGGAGCAATCCAACGTCTGCCAAAGGCGTTGGATTGTTTATTTCAGGCAGCAGTGGCGACTTTGGTTCTGCCGGCGAGGAGCCTACAGCCGTACAGCAGCACGCCTGTGAGCCGGCCCGAACTCCACAGGCTTGACGCACCATGCCTGTTTGTTTATCCTTACGTGGGGGTGCATAGGTCCCGGTGGGCCTCTCAGTCTTCAAAACTGCTGTGCGTTACGCAGAGTGGCGCAGGTGGGTTCGACTCCCATGCACCCTCGCCCTCAGTACGCCGGCGAAACCTCTATACTGTTCCGGCCCTCGTCGCCATATCCAGGAATGCGGCGAGGCCCTTCTGCTCCTGCCGTCCCAGCGTGTAACGTTGGCGGGCGAACAGCCCCTGAACTGCTTCCTTTTCCATGCCCAGGCGGGCCATGCCCTCTTCCAGTATGTCTGCCTTCTGCTCCTGGGCCGCGCGCTGCGACTGCCGAAGCGCATCCATCAGCGCTTCCCCGGCCCCCGGCTTACGGCTCTCCAGGTCGCGGGGCACTGCGGGCAACTCCCAGACCATAGGCAGCCCCGACTGCACGTACCAGGCTACGCCCATATCCTCGGCTACCCACCCAGGCGGTCTGGCGGCGGCCTGGCGGGCAGCCTCATCGCTGTACATCAGCCTGGCGGCTCCCAGGTTGTACGCCGGGTCGCCGGGTGTGGTCAAATTCAAGGTGATGTCGTAGTAGGGCTTGAGCAGCGTCTTGATCAGATAGAGGGCGGACGAGCCGTCGGCGGCAGGCGTGACGGCTAGGTCGCCCCCGTCTATGAGGTCGAGCCTCTGCGGAGCGATCAGCAGGGCGGTGGCTGTTGCCCCTTCGCAGGCCAGGCCCCACGCACCAAGCGGGGCCAGCGCCTCTCTGTTTTGCACCATGCC
>JBBSIX010000356.1:0-2307 GCA_038231875.1 Chloroflexia bacterium
AAGTATGACGGCATTGAGCAGTGGTTGAGGACATCTCAAGCAGGTCATCCGGCCCAACCGTACTGGCGTATGACCGTCAGTTATGGGCGGCACGTCAGCCGGGCGCTCACCGATTGGTGCGATGAGACAATGGAGAGGCTGAAGTCCCTGGAAGATGCCGAGCAGCCACAAGTAGATGCAAGCATAGCCGGTAAGGAAGCAGGCAG
This sequence comes from Chloroflexia bacterium, assembly GCA_038231875.1. Lineage (GTDB taxonomy): Bacteria > Chloroflexota > Chloroflexia > QHBQ01 > JADMIH01 > JADMIH01. The sequence continues at coordinate 207 of JBBSIX010000356.1, forward strand.
CCTCTGACATAATGTGTAGCGTAAAGCCTCGATCTTGCCTGGATTACATATTGCATTTAGTACCAAGGAGCGCATACAATGAGCAATGAATCGCGTCGGCTCGCCGGCATCCTGTTAGTGGTCTTTCCGACTGTCATTTACGGTGGAGTGTCTCTCTTGGGCTTCCTGCTCGATTCGCAGTCCGGCTACATCCAGAATCCGGTACGGCAGGACCTCTGGCGAGCCGGCCACGCTCACGCAGCCGTCTTGCTCATCCTGTCGCTCGTCGCCCTGCGATACGTTGACCAGGCTGTGCTGCCAGGCGGGTTGAAAGGATTTGTTCGCCACGCGATACCTGGGGCTGCGGTCCTATTGCCCGTGGCCTTCTTCCTTTCGATGCCTTCACCTACAGATACAAAGCCCAACGCACTGATCTATCTGGCGGTTGTCGGAGCCGTGCTGCTGGCCGCCGGACTCATCACCCTCGGCATCGGACTCTTGAGGAGACCAAGCGCCGCCTGAGACGAAGCAACAAGAATCTCTACCCATGTTCATAAGTAAATACGCAGAATTGGAGGAGAAGAACAATGTCGAACAACAAGAAAACCGCCCCAAATTTTAGGTCGTTTATCGCCCAGGCGACCGGGGCAATGGCTGTCGGCGCGTTCGCGGTGGGGGCGTTTGCGATTGGTCGCCTGGCGATACGCAACATGGCTGTGGGCAAGTTGAAGATCGAGGAGCTAGAGGTCGGCACGCTGAGGGTGCGTAAGCTCGAAGTGATGGAGGACTAGCTTGCTGCGGGATAAGCGCATAATCCTGGGGGTGTGTGGGGGCATCGCCGCGTATAAAGTGGCCGACCTGGCGTCGAAGCTGGTGCAGGCGGGCGCGCGGGTGGATGTCATTATGACAAGTGGCGGGCAAAGGTTCGTGGCGCCCCTTACCTTCCAGGCTATCACCAGGCGGCCCGTGCATACCGACCTGTATACCGGCTGGCTGGGCGAGGACACCGGGCACGTCGGCCTGGCCCGCAACGCCGACCTCCTGGTAGTGGCCCCCGCCACCGCCCACACGATAGCGCGCCTGGCCATGGGCCTCTCCGACGACATGCTGTGCGCCGTCTATCTCTCCACGCGCGCGCCTGTACTCATCGTGCCCGCCATGGAAAGCGGCATGTACCTACACGCGGCCACGCAGGAGCACCTAAAAACGCTGACAGGGCGAGGCGCTACCGTCATGCAGCCGGGCGAGGGCCACCTTGCCTCAGGTGCGACGGGTGTCGGGCGGCTGCCGGAAGTGCCTCAGATACTGGCGGCTATCAGGCGCGTGCTGGGCAAAGATGGGCCGCTGGCGGGCAAAAAGATCGTGGTGACGGCAGGGGGTACGCAGGAGCCGCTCGATCCGGTGCGCTTTATCGGCAACGGCTCGTCGGGCAAGATGGGGTACGCGATTGCTGAAGAAGCTGCCAATGCCGGGGCCGCTGTCACCCTCATCACAGGGGCAGCCTCAGCGCAGCCGCCCTATGGGGTGAGCCTGGTGCGCGTACAGACAACCCGCGAGATGGAAGCCGCCGTACACAGCGCCGTGCGGGAAGCCGACGCCCTCATCATGGCCGCCGCCGTAGCCGACTACGCCCCCAGCCGGATGTCCGAGCAGAAGATCAAAAAGACGGCTGCCAACCTCACGATAGAGCTAACTCGTAATCCCGACATCCTGGCGGGCCTCGCCGCTGTAGACCTGCCTCGCCTGGTGCGTGTGGGGTTCGCCGCCGAGACCGAAAACCTCATCGAGAACGCCGTTGGCAAGCTCCAGCGAAAGAAGCTCGACCTCATTGTAGCCAACGACGCCGTAGCCAGCATCGGCAGCGATGCCAGCGCCCTTATCTTCGTCAACAAAGACGGCAGCATAGAGCGCCTGCCCCAAATGCCCAAAGAAGAAAGCGCCCGCTTGATAGTCGAAAAGGTGGCGCATTTGGTGAGGGACGGCGAGTCGAAAGTTACAAGTTGAAAGTTAGAGAGCAAGCTACTCGGAACTTTCGACTCGCAAGCCTCGACTCTCCCATATGCCACGTAACAAAGGCGCTATGCCTTGCGTTGAATAGAATGTAACGATTGCTTATAATAGA
>JBBSIX010000357.1:0-2296 GCA_038231875.1 Chloroflexia bacterium
AAGTTGCAGCCTCCCGGATAGCGTGCTATAATATAAGGTCTATCTCGGCAGGAGTACTTGCGAAAAGAATGGTCAGCATAAATAGAGCGGCAGGCGTACCGGAAACCACGGCAGAGGCTTCCTCTAACCGCATGGGCATGCCGGACTACCTCACCACAATCGGTCTGGAAGTCCACGCGCAACTGCTCACCGACAGCAAGATGTTCTGCGGGTGCAGCGCCTCCATCGCCTATGCCCCTCCCAATACCCATGTCTGCCCAATCTGTATGGGCATGCCCGGAACCCTCCCCGCCATAAACGCCGAAGCGGTCCGCAAAATCGTGCTTACCGGCCTGGCTCTGCACTGCCGTATCCCCCACTTCTCCAAGTTCGACCGCAAAAACTATCCCTACCCCGACCTTGTAAAGGGCTACCAAATCTCCCAGTACGACCTACCCCTCTGCGTGGACGGTTTTCTTGACGTAGAGACCCTGGACGAGCGCGGCAACAGCCTCAGCGTCACCCGCGTGGGTATCAACCGCGTGCATCTTGAGGAAGATACCGCTCGCCTGTTGCACCGCACCGGCCCCGACGGCCCCTACACCCTCATGGACGTGAACAGGTCGGGCCTCCCCCTCATGGAGATCGTGTCGGCCCCCGACATCGAGTCGCCGGAGGAAGCCCAACTGTATCTAACTCAGATGCGCCACCTGCTGCGCTGGCTCGGCGTGTCCACAGGCAACATGGAGGAGGGTGCGCTGCGGGTAGATGCCAACGTATCGGTGCGCCCCAAAGGGCAAACAGCGTTGGGTACGAAAGTTGAAGTAAAGAACATGAACTCCTTCAAGGCGGTACGCGCGGCTCTACAATACGAAGTAGAGCGGCAGACGGCCATCCTGGGGAATGGCGGCCGCATCGCTCAGGAAACGCGCGGCTGGGTGGAGGATAGAGGCGTCACCGTGTCGCAACGCTCCAAAGAGGAGGCCCACGACTATCGCTACTTCCCCGAACCCGACCTGCCGCCCCTCACCTTCACGTCGGCGGAGATCGAACAGTTTCGCAGCCAACTGCCCGAACTGCCCGAAGCGCGCCGCGAACGCTTTATACAACAGTTCGGACTGTCCCCCTACGATGCGGGGCAACTCACCGCCTCTCGCGAGACGAGCGAGTACTTCGAGCAAGTTGCTCAAGGGTTGAGCCATGACGGTGCGAGGCTGGCGGCGGCTTTTGTGGTGAACGACCTGGCAAACCTGCTGTCGGAGGGCAGCGCAGATATTGGGGAAAGCAAACTCACCCCCGCCCACTTGCGCGAACTTGTAGAGCTTGTGGAGGGGGGTACAATCAACCGCAACATCGCCAAAGGGCTGCTGCCTGAGCTGGCGGGCACCGGCCAGGCCCCGGCCCTGGTTGTCGCGACGCGCGGCCTGGCTACCATGCGCGACGATGCAGCCCTCGAAAAGGCTGTAGACGAGGCTATCTCCGCCAACGCCAAAGCAGTTGACGATTACCTGGGCGGCAAAGAAAGCGCACTGGCTGCTTTCATCGGCCCCATTATGAAGGCAACTAGAGGGCAGGCAGATGCCAATGCCGTCCGAGAATTGCTCAAACGCAAACTTGAAGCGAAACGTAACACGTAGACAAGAGAAGGCTCCTAAGCGATTCCTTGATTACCTGTTACACTTGAAAATACCCAGACTCAAAAACCTGGACTCAATGAGGAGGACTAAAAACTATGGCGGTCATGATTCAGGAAAACAAGCCCAACCCGTATGAGATAGCAGTTGAACAGTTTACCACCGCTGCCGACCGGCTGGGGCTGGACGAGGGGATGAAGGCGATACTGTCGCAGCCCAAGCGCGAACTGACAGTGCATTTCCCGGTGCGTATGGACGACGGCAGTTACAAGGTGTTCACCGGCTTCCGGGTGCAGCACTCCTTGACGCGCGGCCCGGCGAAAGGCGGTATCCGTTACCACCAGGATGTGACGCTGGACGAGGTAAAGGCCCTCGCTATGTGGATGACCTGGAAGTGCGCCACTGTGGGCATACCGTATGGCGGCGGCAAAGGCGGGGTCATCGTCAACCCTAAAGAGTACAGCATCACCGAGATCGAGCGTCTTACTCGCCGCTTTGCCGCCGAGATCGCCCCGATCATCGGCCCGGAGATAGACATCCCCGCGCCCGACGTGAACACCAATGCTCAGACGATGGCCTGGATCATGGACACTGTTTCGATGATGCGCGGCTATCCGATCCCCGGCTTGATCACCGGCAAACCTATTGCCGTCGAGGGGTCACTAGGCCGCAACGAAGCCACC
>JBBSIX010000358.1:0-2284 GCA_038231875.1 Chloroflexia bacterium
CGAGGCGAGCTTACTCGCCCACCATCTTGGCTGTGACCAGTTCGCCTGTGTTCCTCGCCAGGAAAGGAGCAAGGGCAGGTTGCCGGACTTCTATTGGCCGAGCCAGATACTTTACCAGCAGGGCTTGCTCGCTCAGGGGATGGAAACCCCTGTCTTCCAGTAGGCCTTCCACATCGGCCTGGTAATCTCTGACCCCACAATACACCGGGTTGGAGCCGTACCTGGCGGCTTTCCACAACATAAAATCAAACGCCTGGGGGCACACGCTCCGGTTGGCGGCATCGGGGCGGAACACGGTTGTTACCCAGTGCCCGCGCGAGCCGGTGAGCATCTCTATATAACCTCCCAGGCCGCCTTTCTTGCCGCCGCTGCCTATGTCTGGCCAGACATAGGCGTCCTCTAAGGGTCCGCGCGAAAGAGCTAGGGGCCTGGGGAGGGCGCTTTTGCGCCAGTAGCGGCTGTTGAGGGCTTCGGCGCGCTGCACGGCAGGCGGGGTCACAGCCGAGTAGAGTTGCATCAAGTCCCAGGCATCGGTGTTGGTTTGCTTGCGGAGCGAATCGTGGGGAGGTTCTCCATGTTTGCCGGTTTCTTCGGCGGCAAAGTAGATGTTACCCCATATACGCTCGTTGGTGTAGTGGGTGAAGCCCAAGCCGCGAAACAACTGAACACGCGGTTCATCGAGCGGGACTTTAGCGAACACCCGCAGCACGCCCTGTTCGCCGGCCATCCGGCATACCTCGGCCAGCAGCGCCTCGGCCACGTATGTGGGCGCCCTGTCCAGCGTGCCCAGGGTGGTCACCGTCCACTCATCGCGCCGCCCCCACTGAGATTTGGCCTGCACGTAGCCCAACACCGTGCCCCTCTCCTGATACACGAACACAAAACTGACCCGCGACTTGATCGGCAGTTGCGCCCGCATCAGTTCGGGCAAGAGAGCCTGGGGTTGTATCAGGCTATAGGGCGGGTTAAGCCGCAAAACGCGCTGCCGCCGCCGGGTTGCCCCTACCATAAACAGGTCGGACGGGCGGGCCGGGCGCACGTGGCCCCTGGGGGAGTTTTGGATTCCAGCTCTTGGGCGTCGGATTAGCTTCACCTTTGCGTCAGAGTATTTCTTTTACAAACACAACTATCAACAATCGGGTGCGGTCTCTTGCACCATGCCCAGAAAATAGCGGTGTAGGCGCAGATCGTCGCTTAGTTCCGGGTGGAAGGCGGTGACGAGCATGTTGCCCTCGCGGGCCGCCACCGGCGTACCGTCGGGCAGGGTTGCCAACACATCTACCGCGCTGCCCACGCTCTTGATCTTGGGGGCGCGGATGAAGATGGCCGGGAAAGGCTCATCACCGAGGGCGGGCACAGGCAGGTCCGTCTCGAAGCTATCGAGTTGGCGGCCAAAAGCGTTGCGCTCGACCTCCATATCCATCATGCCGAGCAGAGGCTGGTCGCCCCCCACGTCTCTCGACACGAGTATCATCCCGGCGCAAGTGCCGTACACGGGTTTGCCCTCCTCGGCGAAACGGCGTATCGCCTCCGGCAGGCCGTACTTCACCGCCAGCTTGCCGATAGCGGTGCTCTCCCCGCCGGGGATGATGAGGCCGTCCAGCCCTTCCAGTTGCTCAGGCAGGCGCACTTCGACCGCCTCGGCGCCCAGTTCGCGTAGGGCTTCGATATGCTCTCTGAACGCTCCTTGCAGAGCCAGCACGCCTATCTTCATAGCGTCAAGGCTTTACCAGCCTCTTACGGAAAGCATTTCTTCCCTGGGCAGGGTAGACACGTTGATGCCCACCATCGGCTCGCCCAGGTCCTGGCTGACGTCGGCCAGGATTTGTGGGTTGTCCCAATGGGTGACGGCCTGCACGATAGCGTGGGCGCGGCGTTCAGGCTCGCCCGACTTGAAGATGCCGGAGCCGACGAACACGCCATCCGCGCCCAACGCCATCATCAGCGCGGCATCGGCAGGGGTAGCCACGCCGCCGGCGGCGAAGTTCACCACAGGCAGCTTGCCGTTCTCTGCCACCCACACCACCAGTTCGTAGGGCGCGCCAAGCTCCTTCGCCTCGGTCATAAGCTCCTCGCGGGGCATGTTCTGGAGCTTGCGTATTTCATCCCACACGGAGCGTATATGGCGCACAGCCTCGACCACGTTGCCTGTGCCCGCTTCGCCTTTGGTGCGTATCATGGCCGCGCCCTCGCCGATGCGCCGCAGCGCTTCGCCCAGGTCGCGGCAGCCGCACACGAACGGCACCTTGAAGTCGTGCTTGTTGATATGGTAGCGTTCGTCGGC
>JBBSIX010000359.1:0-2261 GCA_038231875.1 Chloroflexia bacterium
AGAATAAAAATCGAGAGTGGTAGCGAGAGTACTGGCTCTGAGACCTACCCGGCAACCGGCAATGATGCGCGGTGCCCCACCCAGCCCTTATGGGGAGGATTTGGCCGGACGCGGCAAAAGTGGGCCTCCTTGCGGGAGGCTTTTTGTTTGGGTTGAAAGTTAGAAAGTTGAAAGTAATTCCTTCCGTGCTTTAAACTTTTGAACTTTCTAGTTCTCAACTACGTAGTGGGAGTTACCTATGTCGAGCAGCGAAGTTACATCGATAGAGAACAGTCACCCGTTCCTGGTGAGGCTACGTGAAAACCGGCCCATTGTTTGCGATGGGGCCATGGGAACCATGCTCTACTCTATGGGTGTGCCCGCCAATAGCTGCTTTGACGAGTCCAACCTGACGCAACCCGATCTGGTGCGCAAGGTGCATGAAGCCTACATCAACGCCGGGGCCGAGATCATCGAGTCGAACACGTATGGAGCCAACCGGTACAAACTGGGCGGCTTCGATCTCGCTGACAAGGTACGCACTATCAACCTGCGCGGCGCTCGGCTCGCCTATGAGGTGCGTGAGGTGAGCGGTAGGCCCACCATGATTGCCGGAGCCGTAGGACCGCTGGGCAAGCCGATCAAGCCCGTGGGCCTCATCCCTGCTCTTGAAGCGCGTGCCATATTTCACGAGCAGATAGATGGTCTCGTGGAGGGTGGGGTGGACCTCATCATCATTGAGACGATACGCGACCTAGAGGAGATGCGCCAGGCGCTGATCGCCGCCCGCGAAGCTTGTGACTTGCCTGTGGTAGCGCAGATGACGTTTGAGGAAGACGGGCGCACGCAGGTCGGCAATACCCCCGAAGAGGTAGTGAGGGCTTTGCAAGAGCTAGGAGCGGACGTGATCGGCGCGAACTGCTCCACCGGGCCGCAACGCATGTCGCGGGTGATCGCCGAGATGTCGGCACACGCACATAAGCCCCTCTCGGCCCAGCCAAACGCCGGTTGGCCCGAAATGGTCGGTGATCGCATTGTGTACGTCTCGACGCCTGAGTACGTGGCCGGCTTTGCATCCCGTATGGTGCGCGCGGGCGCACACATGCTCGGTGGCTGTTGCGGTACGACCCCGGCTCATATCAAGGCGATAGTCGAATGTCTGCGAGAAGTCGAGGACGTGCCAGCCACTGGCGATAACGCGCGGCCTCACCTGGTCGAGCGGATCCGTGTGTCCGAGCCGGACGCGCCGATGATACGTGAGGCCGCACCCCTGGAGACCAGCGAAGCGCGGGCATCGGTACATTCCGAGGCAGGCTCGTTCGGTTGGAAGCTCGGCAAGGAGTTCGTGGTGAGTGTGGAGCTTGCACCGCCCAGGGGTGTCAACCCGGCAAAGCTGTTGGCGGGCGCTCAGATGCTACAGAAGAAAGGCGTTGACGCGGTCAACGTGACCGACTCGGCCCTGGGGCGTGCCTCGATGAGCGCCCTCGCCGTCACCTACATGGTCAAGCAGCATGCCGGTATCAATCCGATAGTGCATTTCACCACCCGCGACCGCACCCTGATGGGAATACAGGCCGAACTGCTAGGCGCACATGCCATGGGACTGCGGCACATTCTAGCCCTTACCGGCGACGCGCCCAACCCGGTGGACCGTCTTGGCTCCTCGGCTGTGTTCGACATAGACGCCATCGGCCTCATTAAGCTGCTGACCAGGCTCAACAGCGGGCTTGATCTGTCGGACAATAGCATCGGCGGCACGACCGACTTCCTGATTGGGTGCGCGTTCAATCCGACGGCCCGCGACTTGCCCTTGGAGATTGACCGCATGGCCCAGAAACTCGAAGCAGGCGCGCACTTCGTGATGACCCAGCCGGTCTATGATCTCGAATTGGTAGACCGCACTCTGCAGAGCGTGGCGGGATTCAACGTGAAAGTGCTCCTGGGGATCCTGCCGCTCCAAAGCTTTCGCCACGCCGAATTCCTGCACAACGAAGTGCCAGGCATAACGATACCCGAGTTTGTACTAAAGCGGATGGAAGATGCCGGTCCCAACGGCAGGCAGGCCGGCGTGGAGATGGCCCAGGGGATATTGCAGTACGCCTACAGCAAGTATGAGGGCGCCTATCTTAGCCCGTCCTTTGGTCGCTACGAGCTATGCGCAAGCGTGCTTGATATACTGCCGAGGTTCGCGCCTGTTGGAGTCGAAGGGTAGAATGTGAGGCGGCTTGCTCAGGGCTGATGCAAAGTCTCAAAGGCAGCAAACTGAGCGCACAAACCACACA
>JBBSIX010000360.1:0-2259 GCA_038231875.1 Chloroflexia bacterium
CCCATCTGCATCTCCTTTTTGCAAATGGTTATACCACATCTTCGGCCTTTTGAGATAGTTTCTTAGTGGTAGAAAGCAGTTGTGCCAGCTTTCATACCCTCTAGCCGGTTAGTCGTCCTCCCCATGTCTGCCCGGCACAGGGGTGGGGATGATGATGCTGCTGGGGTAAGCCTCGCCCTGGAACGCATGGGCGGTGCTCTCCTCGATCTCCTTAATCGCCTCGTCCACCGTGATGTGTCCGTAGAAAGCCTGCTCGATGGCGGCGTTGGCGCGCAGTTCAACGTCGGGCCAGGTGCCGATCTGCGGGGTGACGTGCAGGTATGGGGCCATGTCGAGGAACACCTCGCTGTTGGCCGGCGGCTTGTCCGACTGCAAGTAGTCGTGCGACTGGGCCACGCTCTTGAGCGAAGGCACGGTGCGCCCGGTTTTGGCGGCGATCACCTGCCCTACCGGGCCGTTGGCATACTCGACGAACTTCCACGCCAGTTTGTGGTTCTTCGAGTCTTTCGAGATGCAGTAGGCATCGCTGTGTAGGATGCCGGCCTTCTCCTTGCCTTGCGGCAGAGGGGCCACATCCCAACTGAAGCCGCTGCTGGTGCGTAGCGCCGGCACTACGCGGCGACTGAGCAGCCACATGCCGAGTGTGTTGAACAGGAAGCGGGTCTGATCCTGCTCGGAATAATTCTCCTCCTGGGTGGCGACCACGTGGTGCTTGACTTGCAGGTCCACGAACCACTGGAAGGCTTCTTTGGCCTGGGGCGTATCCAGGGTCAGGCGGGTGGGGTGGTCCACATCGTCCACGATCTCGCCGCCGTTCTGCCAGATGAATGGGGCCAGGCGGATCAGTTGTGGGTCTATGCCCAGGCCGTATATCTTCTCGTCTGGGGTGCTGAGGGCGGTGATCGCTTTGGCATCGCGCACAAAATCGTCCCAGGTCCAGCCGTCTTTGGGGTAGGGCACGCCCGCACGGTCGAACAGGTCTTTGTTGTAGTAGACTTCCAGGCTCGACATGTTCATCGGGATACACTGAAGTTGACCGTTGACGGTGAACGGCTCCAACGGCTTGGTGTAGAAATCGCTCGCTTTTATAACTGTGCTCTGCTCAAGGTACTTCTCCACCGGCTGCACCACGCCTGAGTTCTGGAGCAAACCAAAGCGGCGGTAGTCTATCACCCACACGTCGGGCGGGTCGCCGGCGGCAAAGGAGGTCGCCAGCTTGAGCAGGTGGTTGGGCTGCGAGGGAACCGCCTCGGTGTTGATTTTCACCTTCGGATTCGCCTCTTGAAAGCCCCTCGCCACGTCCACGAACGCCTTGGCCTCGGCAGGCTCGCCGAACACCAGGAAGCGCAACTCCCCACTTAGCTCAGCCTGGGTGGGCGAGGCTTGCGGCGCTTGCGTCATGCTGGGAACAGGCGCGGCGGTGTCGGTGGCACCGGCAGATGGGGCGGCTGTTGTGGCGATAGGTTCGGCGGGGATAGGTGTGGCGGTGGGGGCGGCCCCTTCGCAGGCCGCCAACAGCAGGGTCGAGACGATAAATAGGCAAAAGAACCGGTATAGAGAAACAGAGCGCGATTTCAAGAGGGTGCAACCTTTCCGGCTGATGGTACGGTATCAGCATTACGCAAAGGTTCCTGCTCAGGTACAGGGCGATGAGCGCGGAACTACGTGCGAAACGCGGGTCTCAAACGAATCTTAGTGTAGCAGACATAGTATGGGCTGCAAAATAGATTGGCTAAGATATATAAAGGCGCCTTCTACTACCGCGCGTGTAATATTTCTCATGCGCGATAGTACAACTATTCGTCTACTGCCTGCCATGCTCGTAGTATGCTATACTCGCGGCATGCAAAATGTCTTATACTTGTATGTAACGATATGAAGCAACGAGGAGAGTAACAACAGTGCAGTGGGTAACACGTAAAGGAGTACGGCTCGACCGGACGGCATGCGCCTGGTTAATTCTGCGCCACCTCGATCCGGAGGCCGAGCTTCAGTTCAGGGAAGCGGCTGCCATGCCCCAGGCTATCGAGGCTGGGGCGTTGCCGTTTCACAACACGGTTTCGGAGGAACCTAGTTCGCGCGAGCGCACCAGTTTCCAGCAGTTGCTGGCCGAGTACCGGCTTGAGGAGAGTGATGAGGCTCTGGCCCTCATGGGCGATATTGTGCGCGGGGCCGAGACGAAAGAGCCTGGCTCCGTTGAGGAGGGTGAGGGTTTGCGCGCCCTAGCGAAGGGGGCGAACGCGCTCTCCCACAACGATC
>JBBSIX010000361.1:0-2039 GCA_038231875.1 Chloroflexia bacterium
CCAGCTGTTCGGTCGGCAGCCTGTACACGCTGAACAGAATGCGTCCGGCGGGCGTGCCCGCGTTGTCGGCTACTGCCCTGTAGTCCACGTTCAGCGTAGAGTTTTCCTCCATAGTTCGCACTCGCATGCGGCCCAGGCGCACCCAGGGGGGCGGCATAGCAGCCGTGTAAGCAAATTCGTAGGCCCTGCCCAACGTGTCGCCCTCTGCCGTCACGCCGGAGGCATCCACGCGCAGCGAATAGCCGCCTTCGGACAACGGCTGTTGAGGCGCTACAGACAGCTTACGTCCATCCGCACTCCAATTGAGGAGGACAGGCAGCTTTTCCCCGGTGCTTTGTGCATACAGACCAATCTTGCCGTCCATGCCCGCCTGGTCCACCGGGGCATCGAAGGTGAGGCCGAAGGTGGCGGTGAGGGGCACAGGTTTGCCTGTGGGGAGCGCGGCGGTGACGAGGTGAGGGTCGCGAGTGTGAAACAGCCACTCGATGGGCTTGCCCATTGGAGTGCCGGCCAGGGAGCGCGCGCCGAGGCCGATATGGACAGTGTAGGTAACGCCCCGCAGGAGGCCTGGCTCGGCAGGCTCGAAGCTCAGGTCGTTATCAGCCGTCCACCGGAACGTGCCGGCGAGGGGAGGCTCTACATCGAAGGCATCCTGTACGGAGGCTCTGTCCATCGGCTGGTCGAAGCGCACCTGTAGCGACGTGCCGAGGTCTACCTGGTCGGCTCCCCTCGGCGGCAAGAGGCGCACGAGGTTCGGCACAGCCACCGGCCCGCCCACGCCGTTGATGCCGGAAGATATAGCAGGCATGGGTGTGGCGGCATACGCAGCCCGGCCTTCGTCCGGCTGCAACTCAAAGCCCAGCTTGTCGTAACCCCAGAGCGGGGGCACGACGTTCAGCCAAAGGGCCATGCCCAGCACGGCAACCAGGGAAGCCGCAGTCGCCAGGGCTATACGCCGGGGTGTAGGGTCGAAGCGCAACAGCAGGCCGGCAGCGCCCAACCGTAAGCCGCCTACGCCGGCCGCAGGCTTGTGAGATTGTTGCCGTCCGGCCCTGCGCGAGTCGGCTGGAACCGCCAAACCGAGCACGGCGCTGCGAACTCGATCCGAGGGGCCGATAGGGGGCAAGCGTTTCAGCAGGGTATCGGTCTGGCGGGCGCGGGCCAGCCAGGCGGCGCATTCCGGGCAATTTTGCACATGGGAGAGCAGTTCCCCACGCTGGCGGGGAGTGACTTCTCCGTCCACGTACCGCGAGAGCAATTGGCGGTAGCGCGAACAACTCATCTCTGCCCCCCTTGCTCCCTTTGCCCCTCCTGCCGGGGGGGTTCAGCTAAGGGAGCGAGCGGCTCGGTAGTGCGCGCTAGTTGGCTGTAAATCTGCTGGAACTGTTCGCGGGCGCGGGCCAGCCGGCTGAACACCGTGCCTTTGGGTATTTTGAGGATCTCGGCGATCTCCTCACAAGAAAAGCCTTCTACCGAGCGCAACACCAGGCACACAGCCAGAGCGGGAGGCATCTGAGACACGGCGCGGCGCACGATCTCGGATTCGATCACCTGCGGGGTAAAATCGTCGGAGGTGAACTCGCCGCTCTTGTCGCCTTCTTCGAGGATAGGCATCCAGGTGATGAGCTTGCGGCGGCGCAGCAAATCGAAGGCAGCGTTGGAAGCGATGCGATACAGCCATGCGCCCACATTGGAGTCGTCGGCCAGTTTGCCTATATTCTGGAAGGCGCGCAGAAAGGTATCCTGGGTAATGTCGTCGGCTTGCTCCTGATTGCCGAGCAAGCGATAGATATAGCGATATATCTGAGGGCTAAAATGCTCGTAGACAAGCACAAATGCCTCTTCATCGCCGCTGCGCGCCCGTTCTATTACTGCTGCGTCCATAGAGATTTCAAGGTTCAGGGTTCGGGGTAAAAAAACAACCTGATGCTCTAAGATTATAGATGCACAGGGGCGGTGCGTCAAGAACGCTTCCTCTGGTGATTACCCACATTTCACGCAGTTCGAGCGGTGCTTGATAACGCTGCAGGCAAGCGAGG
>JBBSIX010000362.1:0-1997 GCA_038231875.1 Chloroflexia bacterium
TGAAAGGCTCCTGGCCGGCCGGTACGCTTCTCCTGTAGTCGCATTTGCCTTTATCGCGCTGTTGGTGGGGGCCAACTACTTGTGGGCCACCCGCAACTATGCCGTACAGGTACGCAATATCGCCGACGGCCACATCGCCCCGGCGCGGTGGCTAGCCGAGCACACCCCTCCTGATGCAGTAGTAGCCTCTGAGCCGATTGGGGCGGTCAAGCTCTTTTCCGAGCGGCGCACCGTTGACCTCGTTGGGTTGACCACACCCGCCACCCTGGGCACTTATCGTGACTGGCCCCGTGCCCTGCCCGCATTGGAGCAAGAGGGCGCACAGTACCTCCTCTTTTATCCCGACTGGTTCGACGGCCACACCCCTCCGCCCTGGGCTGAGGAGAGGCAGCGCTTTAGTATCCCCGACAACCGGATAGTGGGCAGCAGCGTGATCGCTGTGTACAAACTGCCGTGCCGGTCTCCCGCAGAGTGCGCGAAAAGTGGGGGAGACCGCGTGCAAGCCACGTGGCCCGGACGAAAGTAGGGGCGCAAGTACCCTGATTTTCCCATTGCGCCCCACCTTTGCGTGCCTTATAGTTGGGCATGTAGAGAATATTATCTGGAGAATCAGGTTTGGTTTATCTTTCCCTCGCCCCGGTGTTCGTGCTGGGGCTGTTTATAGGTTTCCTGGTCAACATAGCTGCCACCCGGCTGGCCGCGCAAAGGCCACTGTTCGGGCCGCTGCGCTGCACCCGCTCGCCGCACCGCATATCGCCTGTGCAGGCGCTGCCTCTCGTTGGGTACGCATTGCAGGGCGGCAGGTGCTCGGTGTGCCGTAAGCGCCTACCCGCCTCCTTCCCGCTTACCGAATTGCTTGCCGGGGCTATCGTTGCCGGGCTGTACTGGGCAGAGGGCTGGGGCGTGTCCTTCTTGTTCCACTCGGCTTACGTTGCCATCCTCATCTTGGTGCTGGTTGTGGACTGGAAGCACCGGGACATCTACTTTTCGGTTATCCTGGGGGGTTCGCTGCTTGCATTGGCCGGTTTGTTTGTGTTGCCTGGGATGAACGTCATAGGCGGCCTGATCGCCTCGGCGGTGGCGGGAGGGTTCTTCCTGGCCGCATACTTGCTGGCGCGGCTCATCTTCCCCCATATCGAGGAACCGTTGGGGCTGGGCGATGTGCTGCTGGCCTTGATGATGGGCTTGATGCTGGGCTTCCCCAACATTGTGGGCGCGCTGCTGGTGGGGCCTCTAATCGCCGGGGCTGTGGTGGCGCTTCTGCTGGCGTCGCGGCGCAGCAAGATAGGGGACTTTATACCATATGGCGTGGCCTTGTGCGCCGCCACTATCCTCTTTATCGTCTACCCGGCCCCCTTCGCCGACGCCCTGCAACTGCCCGCCCTGGTAGTTACGCTAGACAACCTTTTCCACTAGCCGGTTTCGTAGCACCCCTAACTGCTCGATCTCCAACTCCACCTCGTCCCCAGGTTTGAGCCAACCTCCGGTGTTCTCCGGGCGTAGCTCCAGGATGCAGCCTGTGCCTACCGTGCCCGAACCGAGCACCTCGCCGGGGCGCAGCCAGGTGTCGGTGGAGGCCCACTCTATCATGCGGGCGAAGGTGTGGGTGAGTGTGTCGGCGTTGCCCCTCGACAACTCTTTGCCGTTGATGCGGGCGGTCATCTCCAGGTTGTAGCGTGTTTCCGCGCCTTCCCCCTCCCGGCGCTCTTCCAGTTCGTCGGGCGTGACAAGATAAGGGCCGAACGAGTTGGCGAAGTCCTTGCTCTTGGCCGGCCCCATGCTCAACTTCGACTCGAACAGCCGCCACGTGTCGCGGGCGCTCCAGTCGTTGAAGACCATGTAGCCTGCGATGTACTCGTTGGCTTCGGCGGCGGGGATGTCGCGCCCCGCCTTGCCGATTACGCAGGCGATCTCAAGCTCGTAGTCTACTTCTTGAGAGCCACGAGGGTAGGGCACGTCGCCGGGGCCATACACCGAGATAGGGGTTGAGTAGTAAA
>JBBSIX010000363.1:0-1792 GCA_038231875.1 Chloroflexia bacterium
CGAGGTGGTGAAGGGAGGGCCGCTGGGCTTGCCGTGTGTGAAGAACAGCGCGATGAACAGGCCGCCGGGCTTCAACAGCCGCCGTACTGTTTTTACATAATCCTCGCGCCTGGACGGGTCTATGGCGCAGAAGCAGGTGTGCTCAAGCGCGTAGCTGTAGAGGTGGTCGTAGCGTGTCGGCAGGGCGAAAATGTCGCTCTGCGCCGCCTCCAGGCTGACCCCTGCACGCTGCGCCTCCTCTTGCGTTGACCTGACCGCCGTCTCCGCGAAGTCCACCGCCGTTACGTCGAAGCCGTGCTGCGCGAACAGCACTGCATCGTACCCTCGCCCCGCGCCGAGCACGATCATGGAGCCAGGCTCAGGGGCATCAGGCTCTTGCAGTAGATATACAAACGGCGGGGCAGGCTCGCCCAGGTTCCAGGGCTGGTTGCCCGTTTGGTAGCGCTGTTCCCAGTAAGCGGCCTCGCCGAGGCGCTCATCAGCCGGCTGGTGGTTCATGCTGTACTCCACTGTCCCGATTCATGCTGTATACTATGCACGGCAGATACTGTTGGCAGGTAAGCGTCTGCTATAGCATAACGGATTGCAAGGAGATAAGTTGCGATGCAGAAGGACGCGGCCGGCAGGCTGGTGGAGATCGCCGACGAACTGCGAGCAGCGGCGACCAATGGGCTGTTCTGGACTAAGAACGTGTACGACAAGGCGCACTACGAAGCGGTGCTGCGTCTTGCGGCAGAGCTACTGAGCATGGCCGACACCCGCAACGCCCAGGAGATAGAGCGCGAGTTTCGGGGAGACCTCACGATGCGAACGCCCTTCGTGGGGGTAGACGCAGCTATCTTTGGGAAGGTGGAAAGATACTGCTTGTGCAGCGCGCCGATAACGAGCACTGGTGCATGCCGGGCGGCCTGGCCGAGGTGGGCGAGCCGCCTCACAACGTGGCCGAACGCGAGGCGTGGGAGGAGACCGGGCTGCGGGTGGCGGCAAAACGGCTGGTGGGCGTGTTCGACTCGCGCATCACCTGGTCGCCTCATTCCGCACAGACGTACCACCTGGTGTTCCTCTGCGAACAAACCGGCGGCGAACCGGCCCTCACGAACGAAACGGTGGCGTATGGCTACTTCACCGAGGAAGAAGCGTTGGCCTTGCCGTTGCACCGGGGACACGGCTACCGCATCCCCTATGCATTCAAGGCGTATAAGGGCGAGTTGGAGGAATGCTTCTTTCACTAATCGTGAGCGGGGGTCGGATTCAAGTCTGCCAACCATATTTCGCCCCGCCTTATGGTCACAGTGTATCCTCGACAAGCAAGCTTTGGTTGTACTCTGCCATACCATCTTCGGCCAAGTCGCGGTCCTCTTCAGCGAACTGGGCGTAGAGAGCAGCAACTTGTGCCGAGTTACGAGTTGGAACAGCCGACACGCGAGCGCGATACTTAAGAAAGGCTAGATATTCAGCCACCTGTTGAAGTTCGGCCTCATCGAGGTTTTCTACTGCCTGCACTATCTGTTCTCTTACTGACATCTTGGCTTCTCCAGTCAACCTGTAACTATATTTAGCTTATTATAGGAACAGGGGGCACGGCACAACAACTGCCCAAGAGTGCTCTCTAGCGCACATGGCGCACCTTCTCCCGCAGTCGGTCTATCACCGCCAACTCTCCACTCTCCGCATCGCGGTAGTACCAGTGCTCCCAACCGTTGAGGGAGGGCAGGCCGAGTAGTTGTGCGCCTACCTGGTGGATGGAGCCTGCGACTTCCTCGGCACTGAGTGTGCCGTCGGCATGTACGAG
>JBBSIX010000364.1:0-1679 GCA_038231875.1 Chloroflexia bacterium
CCCTTCACCTGAACCAGTCGCCTTTTGCCGAGCCGCAGATTCCGGTGGTCGCCAACGTCACCGCCCGCCCCGCGCCCGACGCCCTCGATATACGCCGCCTGCTTGAGATGCAAACCTACTCGCCCGTGCGCTGGGTTGAGTCGGTGCAGTATATGGCCGTCGAGGGGGTAGTTACCTTTGTGGAGATAGGTCCGGGTAAAGTATTGTCAGGGCTGATCAAGCGGATAGTGCCGGATGCCCAAGTGCTGTCGTCTGAGGACTTGCTCGAACCGGCATAAGGGATATCGGCGGCAGAGGCGGAGCTGGAATGACTACAGTGGGCGTTTGCGCTGCTATCCCCGCTGTGCGGGTGTATGTGCCGGAGTAGTGGGTCGGCCAAGCAGGAGTGTAGGAGCTATACATGATGAGTAAGGTAATAGCTGAAGTGTCGTTCTCTCCCATCGGCACGGCCACGCCCAGCCTGAGCCGCTATATCGCTGCTGCGCTCTCCGTGCTGGCGGACCACCCCGAAGTCGAGTACCGGCTGAACCCGATGGGCACGGTGCTTGAGGGCGATAGGCGCGATGTCATTAATGTTATCGAGGAGATGAACGAGGCGATCTTTGCGGCGGGCGCACTACGTGTGGGCACTACCCTCAAGATAGACGAACGTCGCGACAAAGAAGCCTCGATGGACCACAAAGTGCAGTCCGTGATAGAGGGGATGGGCTAGAAAGAAGGGCTATGTTCAAAAGAGTTCTGATCGCAAATCGGGGCGAGATCGCCCTACGGGTCATGCGCGCCTGCCGCGAGCTTGGCGTTGAGGCTGTGGTGGCCTACTCGGAGGCCGACCGCGATACGCTGCCGGTGCGCCTGGCGGACGAGGCTGTGTGCATCGGCCCGGCGGCCCCTGCCCGCTCATATTTGCATATCCCCTCCATCATCAGCGCCGCCGAGATGACAGGCTGCGACGCGCTGCACCCCGGCTACGGCTTCCTGTCGGAGAACCCGTACATCGCCGAGATTTGCGAGAAGGTGGGCATAACATTCATTGGCCCCTCCTCCGAAGCGATACAGGCGATGGCGAACAAGGTAGAGGCCCGCAAGATCATGCGCGAGGCGGGCTTGCCGATCATCCCAGGCACCGAAGAAGCCCTGCTCAATGCAGAGGAGGCACGCCAGGTGGCCGACGAGATCGGCTATCCATTGCTGATGAAGGCGGTGGGCGGCGGCGGCGGGCGCGGAATGCGGGTGGTCAACTCGGCTGACGAACTGGTAGAGGCGTACAACACTGCAAAGGGCGAGGCGTCGTTGGCCTTCGGCAACCCCGATGTGTACCTGGAACGTTACCTGAGCCGGCCTCGCCACATTGAGGTGCAGGTGCTGGCGGACAAGTACGGCAACGTGCTCCACCTGGGCACGCGAGACTGCTCGCTCCAGCGTCGCCACCAGAAGATACTGGAAGAAGCCCCCGCACCCGGCATCTCCGAAAAGTTGGTCCGGCAGTTCGGCGAGGCGGCGGTGCTGGGAACCAGGCATATAGGTTACAGCACGGTCGGCACATTTGAGTTCCTGCTGGACGAGAGCGGCAAGTTCTACTTTATCGAGATGAACACCCGCATACAGGTAGAGCACGGCATCACCGAGATGGTGACGGGCATAGACCTGGTGAAGTGGCAGGTCAGGACTGCGGCGGGCGA
>JBBSIX010000365.1:0-1571 GCA_038231875.1 Chloroflexia bacterium
ACTCGACGACGCCGCAGACCTCCCAGCACCGGCGACACTGCGCAGCCTCGATGCGCTCCATCTCGCCTCGGCACAGCGCGCAAGGGCACTGCCAACGCAGCCACTCGATAGGATACTCGGTGACTTGCTCATCGCTCCACGTAACGAGCAGCTTGCCCGCCTCCACCTCCGCCACCACAGATATAGGCTCTATCGGGCTATACTCGCTCATGTTCTAGCCACAGTTTCTTTAGTCTCTTTGTTGCTGTTGTTCATGTCTTAATTATAGCACAGCGCGAACTCGTAAGTAGGGGCTACCGCACTCAGGGGAAACAGAGCCTACTGCCTTTTGTAAAGCTCTATGCCCTGCTTGGAGGCCACCAACTTCCAGTTCGGTAGCCGCCTCAGCAGGTCAAGCGCCGGTTCGCCGTTCACCAGGTTGTCTCTCGAGTCGAGTGCGCTGTTCTTGGGGTCCACCAGAATGTAGTCCAGATCAGAGTAGTCCGAGCGGCGACGCGGCCCCAGGTTGTAGGGAGAATAGGGTGCGGGCGGAAAGTTGTAGATGTAGCGCCGGGGCAGCAGGTACGGCCCCAGCTTGGAAGTGACCGCCACCTTCGCCGCCGGGCCTACCATCGAGATGAGATCGTGCCCAGCCTCCACGTATGCCGCCGATTCGTGCGACCTTATCACCCTCAGCACAGGGTTCTTGTAAGGCACAGTCAGCACAAGCGCCCACACCGCCCAGACAATGGGCCATGCCTTCACCAGCCCCGGACGTGTTCCCCCTGACAACCGGCCATGCGCCCGTAGATAGTCCAACAGGTTGCCTGCCCCATAGATAGCCGCCGCATACAGGCCGGGGATGAGCAGCAAGCTGTAGTGCGACTGGTAGTCGAACTGCGAGCCGCGCAGCGACAGTAAGTTCAACGCCACGATAGGCAGGCCAAGCGCCAGAGGCCGAGGCGCGAATAACGGCAGCATCGCAAGCGGCAGGATAAGCAGGACGAGATACTGTATCTTCGCCCCCGTGAACATAATCTGCGCCACCTGCAAGGGGTGGGTGAAGATATAATTCAGGATGCCGGGGCCGCTTGTGCCCAGGTGGGCATAGTAGGCGAGTTGTGGGCTGGTGCCGCAGGGCCAGCACGACATGTCGAGGGGAACGCCCGGCGGCGGGGGGGTGAGCGCCCCCGGAAAAGCAAACGAAGGCGTGATCACGAAGGTGGAGAGAGCAAAGTAGCCCAGGCCGATGACGAGAGGCGGCACGACAAAGAGCCGGCTGCGCCTGGTCAACATGCCGTACACCCCGAACATCATCACCACCAGGGCCACGTCGGTGCGGGCCAGCGTCGCGAGCAGAGCCATCGCATAGAACAGCTTCCAGTTGCCGCGCTCGTAGAAGTAGAAGCCGAACAGCAGCAGCGTCAGGGCGAATAGCCTCACCTGGAACGGGTTGAGCGCGGTGTGAAGCAGGGTCGGATAGAGCAGGTAGGATGCGCCGAACCCAAGCCCCTCCAGGTTGCCGCCGAGCCGGTCGCGGGCCAGCAGGTAAACAGGGATCGCCCCCAGCCCAGAGGCCAAGATTTGCAGGA
>JBBSIX010000366.1:0-1563 GCA_038231875.1 Chloroflexia bacterium
ATCTTGTAGCTCTGCCGGCGGCTCCCGCGCGCCAGCACGATGGTACGCACCTCTGCCTCGTCCAGCATCGGCTGGTAGTTGCCTGCGGTGCGGGTGGCGCATACCGTAATGTTATAGCGGCTGGGGTCCAGGCGCAGCGCCAGGTCTACCAGCGCCTTCTCAGCCCCGCCCCGGCCCGTCACGTCGGTCATTTGCCAGACGTTGAGCTTCGCGGGGCGGCCGGCGCCTGGCCGCGTTCGCCGTCTGATGGCCGTCTTGTACACCTCGGCTAACTGCTCGGCGTGCTTTTCCCACCGGAAGCGGCCCTCTACAAGTGCCCTGCCCCCTTCCGCCAGCTTTTCCCGCAAGCCGCTATCGTTAAGCAGGCAAACAACGGCGGCTGCAAAATCAGGGGCGCTGTCCGCCAACAGCAGGTCGCGTCCGGGCGTACCGCCCACGCCCCGGTTGGCCGTTGAGGTTGCTACCACAGGCGTGCCGGTGGACATCGCTTCGAGCACCTTGTTCTGTATGCCCGACCCGGTGTGCATCGGCGCGACCGATACGGCGGCTCGGCCCAGGCAAGAGGCCACGTCCGGCACTTTGCCCAACACCTCTATGCTCGTCGCGCCGTCCTGAAGGAGGCGCACCCGCTCGGTGGGGTCTGTGCCTACCACCTGAAATCGCGCATCGGGCCGCGTCGCGCTCACCAGGGGCCATACTTCGCGAGCGAACCACACAACGGCTTCCTCATTGGGGTGGTAGCCCATGTTGCCGGTGAAAATCACGCCGGCAGGGTCTCGCTCCTCCTGCCCTACAAAGGCAAACTTGTCCACATCCACCCCATTGGGGATAACCGTCACGCTCCCGCCTCCGAGCGCCTCCTTGTCTGCCGGCGACGACACTACAAGATTGGGGAAGCGCCGCACAACCTCCTGTTCGTAGCGCCGCACGCGCCGGTATTCAAGCTCGTAGGCCAGGCGCAGCGGCCCGCGTATCTTGCCCCGCCGATCCTTTAGGTTCAGCGTCAGCGAGTCTATCAGGTCCACCACCACAGGCGGGCGGCGCAGCCTCCATACGTATGGCAGCATCCTGATGAGGGTGGCATGCACCACGTCGAAATTGCACGCCGTCAGCAATTCGTTCAACTTTTGTTTGTAAAGCGGAGAACGGTAATAGCTGACCTGTAGCGGCAGAGGGGAGAGGAGGCCCAACCCCAGGTTGAGGATGGCGTGCGGGCGCGGCAAAGGCACTATCTCCACCCGCTCGCATATTGCTTCCATGTGCTGCAAATCGGCCATGCTTACCGGCGCGTCGCTCAACGACAGCAGCGTGACGCTGTGCCGGCGTGCAAGGGTGCGTATCTGGTGATAGGTTCGCAGAGTATCGCCCTTGAGCGGGGGGTAGGGAAACCTGGGTGTTAGGAAAAGAATCCGCATAGATAAACTACCTTGATTGCTAGTTTAGAGTAGCGCGTCCAAGCGCCAATCCTATAGGATGGAGGTTAGCAGACCAACCATCTAAAGGAGCAAACACATGGACGACATCAATATTATAACGGTTTACTGCGTGATAGAGGACGTGATG